>JAOZGB010000012.1 GCA_027491935.1 Thermoproteota archaeon
TTTGCTGCTTTCTCAGGCCATGGTGTTGGATACTCTTGTTTCGGTGCTAGGGCCTATGTTAATGAGCATTTTGACGATCTGGATAGCATTAAAGTTGTTATGAGTATAGATGTCTCAGGCTACAAAAACTTAATATCGGTTTACGATGCCGGAAACCTATATTACTTTCAGCAACAGAGGATATCAAGGAGAATAGAATTCCTTGTTGATGAGATAAAAACCATTCTGGATCAGATGTCGTCAGAACTTGGTGAAGAGTATTTATTGGAATATGATGAATATATAATAGAGAAACATGGCGGTCTGTCATACTCTGAACATGAAGTTTTCACGATTTATGGTGGGATAGGATTTAGCATAACCGACAGGATGCCAGAAGACATAAGATCCGTCTATGCTACTCCATCAGATACTCTTGAAAAACTAGATCTCCGAAAAAACTATAAACCAATACATGCCACATTCGCCATCGCGTTCAGGTTAGCAACGTGGGAGGATCTTCCGAATAGGGTAGAAGGGCCATATAGACTATCAGGACACTTTGGATTCGCAACCTTAGTAGGTAGGGTCTCAATGTACAATCCATCTAACGATAGCTATGTACCGGTGCCAAACTCTTTAGTCATCATAGCAGAGAGCTCAAGAACAGGAGAGGCTCAGGTCTTTACACTGTTCTTCGAAACTGTGAAAACTGACAATAAAGGATTCTTTAAGATTTACGGCCTTCAACCTGAATCTGAAAACTTCTACGCCATCATGGCGTTTAAAGACGATCCCTCCGAAGGACCACCCGAGTACGCGGTAGACGTTGCAGGGATAAACAGTCTTACGAAGACGATATTTTCCATGAAGTCGTCCATCCATAGGATTGAAGTGAATATATTTCGAGCGGGTTATGTCCTATTCTATGAATGTCTGGATCCAAATGAGCGTAGAATTCAGTATGCATTCCTTCAGGTTCAACCCCTTGAATATCCAACCCATAATATGATGCTACCCCACTTAGGGTTCCTAAATGAGGGGCATCCTAACCTGCCGACGTGGACGATGTTGATGCTTGTTCCTGAGAAGAGATACGAGTTTATGTTTCTGAAATTCATCCCTTCCCTCCAGATCTCCGGGATATTGAACAATGCTACAATTGATAATCCCAATGGTTACGGATACCTTGTTGAAGATGCCGAGATCTTGATGTTTCAACAGCAGGAACTTAAGATAGCGCAAAATCTTAAGTACATAGTCTTAAATAGGCTTGAGATATGTAATAGGAGCAAGCTCTACACTCCAATGACATATCTATATGTCCAAAACGGTGAGAAATATGAGGAAGCAGCCATTGAAGACTGGAACCGTGGAGATTACATAATGCATAGAATAGATGCGAAAACAGCATGGGGATTCTATATAAATGCGTATCTCGAAGTCATGAAAGTATTAAAGGGAGCCACAAATAGTAGTTTTACATTTTTATTCTTCTTGTTACCCTTTGCTGTAGTATTAGAGAGGCTCCTCTTCGAACATGAAAAGACCATGAAGGCATTGCAAACAATTGTAGTAATATTTGCAGTATTTATGGGACTAATGTATGCAATACATCCAGGCTTCAGAATAGCCCCAAATTTAGGCATGAACATACTAGTATTCTCAATGTCGCTATTTAGTATAGTAGCCCTTGTTCTCATGATAGGAGAGCTACTTACCCTATTCAGAGAGAAAAGAGAGTCGAAAATGGGAATACACGCATCTGAAATAAGTAGGCTGGGAGCATTAATGGCAGCCTTTATACTTGGTATAAGGAACATGAAGAAAAGAAGACTGAGAAGCGCACTAACAATCATATCAATAATGGTTGTCACAGGAGCCCTTGTTTCTTCAGTATCGATATCAACAGCATTCTTACCCTCGTATATAACTGGAACCCAGCGAAAAATACCCTATAACGGTTTCCTAATACGTGGTGAACAATGGAACCCCCTAAGCAGAAAATTTTACGAAACAATTGGAAAATACGAAATAGTCCAAAACATCGGGTTTACAGTATGGGCATATCCTGTTGGTACAAGTGAGATAGACTTTGTAGTTGAAAAAACGGGGGAGAAATACGGTATCAACGCCCTTTGGGGTGTGACCCCATGGGAGGGAGAAGCATCCGGGATGGCGGCAACCATAGTTAAAGGCTCATGGTTAGAAGAGGATGATTACAGAGCATGCATACTCAGCAAAGCACTGGCGGAATCTCTAGAAATTGATATCGGAGACACAATAAACATTTATGGATTAAGCTTTTATGTTAAAGGGATAATCGATGATCAAAACCTAATACAACTCGTAGACTTCGACGGATATCCCAAGCGGCCGGCCCGTCTATCCGTAGGAATAGGAGGTAGAGTAACAGCCAGAGAGGAGGAATTCCTGTTACCAGAGAACGTTATATTAATGCATGCCGAAACAGCATATCAGCTTGGAGGAATGATTGTAAAGGTATACATCAAAGCAAAGCCAAACGTTACAGCCGAGGCTATGAGAGAATCAGCATTAGACATGGCGTTCAGATATAAGATGCATGTTTACATGGGATTTAACAACACAGTCGAGGAATACTCTCCCAAATTCAAACAAATGACCCTTGGGCTACCTATGTTAATAGTCCTTATGGGAATACTAATAATAACAGTACTTAACACAATGATTACAGCAGTATATGAGAGGAAGCCTGAAATATTTACCTACAGCTCGGTAGGGCTCTCACCCACCCACGTCTCAGGATTATTCATAGCCGAAGCAGTAACTGTAGGGCTAGTTGGAGGAATGCTAGGCTATATTCTGGGTACAGGACTGCATATAATATTCGACGCACTAAATATACTTCAGACATTACGTCCTAATTTCACATCAGGATGGATTCCAGGTTCAATGCTTATTGTTCTATTAACAACTTTAGCTTCAACACTATATCCAATGAGAGTAGCGTCTAAACTGGTGACACCAGGAGTCATGAGGAAATGGAAGATTCCACCACCCAAAGGAGACGAATGGTTCATACCCCTACCATTCGCGCCGGCAAAAATTGAAGTAGATGGGCTTATGAACTACATATACGAGTACCTTGAGGTGCACAGGACGGAAAAAGAAGAGAAATTTACATCAGACAAGCTGTGGATGGAGGAGAAGAAAACCGAAACAGAACGTATAAAAACAATAGTAGCCCACACGAGGCACAGACCATGGGACCAAGGAATAATGAACATAATAAAGATAAACGCGAGAATACCGAAAGAGGGGACGTGTTCCATGGACATATATGTGAAGAGGCTTGGGGGTCTCACCTCCCCATGGAAGCACGCGGTACGGGAGTTTGCAGACGAAATAAGAAAGCAATGCCTGGTGTGGAGGAGTTTAACCCCCAAGCAGAAATCACGATACACCGGAGTTGTTTATAAGGTGAAAAGAGAAAAAGCAGAATCCAAGTAGAGGTGTTATTTATGAGTAGTAATGAGGAAGTCACTTATAAAGAAGGTTTCACGTATAGGGTAATACTAATTACAGTAGTAACAGGTATTGTTTTAGCTCCTGTGATGGTGTGGGCGATTTTAGCTGGAATAGGAGCATTTGGAATAGCAGCGGCGTTCATGGCTATGGTACTATTTGGAGAGTTAGCTAGGATTTTCGGAAGTTCGCTGACGGCGCAAGAGCTTGCAACTATAAGGTGGAGTGCTTCAGCAGCTGTAACTAGCCTAGCAGGAACAGGAATCATGTATAACGTGTTTTTCAGGTCTAGCCCTATAACAAACATGATGGGCATTGCTGATAAGATACCGGATTGGGTGGCGCCGCCTCCGACATCGGAGGCGATACTAACAAGAACCTTATTCCACCATGATTTTCTAATCCCTATAACCCTTACAGTGGTCACCGGACTATTCGGTTTCTTAGTAGCTTGGGGGATAGGTTTGATTGTAAGGCAGATCTTTATCGTGGAGGAGAAGCTTCCATGGCCAACCGGCGCCATAGCAGGCCAACTAGCACTGGATATGAGTGGCAGACGTGACCCCTCCAGATTCAGAATATTCTCAATAGCTGCCGCGGCCTCAGCAGTTTACACTTTAATTATAACTGTAATTATGGGCCTTTCACCAGCCTTAGACCTTACCCCATCTCTAAGCACAAAGCTTCCTGGTGCGATGATTGTATTTTACCCTACTGCCTATGACTTTGCGATTGCGCTGGTCCTAGGAACTCCGTATCTTCTTGGATACATAATATCATCTTTGGTTTCACAGGTAGTTATTAATCCAATACTCGTCAGTAAAGGAGTGATTCCATGGATCCCTCAGGAATCTTGGACAATGCTGCTGAGAGATAGCACCCTTTACTTCTGGGTAAGCCCATTTATTGGCTTTGCAATCGCGATAGCAATTCCACCCTTAATAACATCCATAAAATTGCTTCCTAGAAGCATAAAAAGTATAAGGAAAATATCAGCCGTTAAAGGAAGCGGCCTCGTCCCGTTAAATACTATTATTCTTATGCTTGTAGGGGGATACCTATATTATATAATCATAACAAAAATCCTAGCGCCGGACTACCCCGTCTGGCTTTCAATAGCTGCGGTGGTATACCAGGTGTTTATAACACTTGTTTCAGGCTATACCATGGGGCAGGCTCTCGTGGGAATCAACATCCCGTATATTACAGAGTTCATGAGGGTTCAATTTTACGATGGCGTGGCAGGATGGTTTATTGCTCCTGCATTCGCCCCTTCAGCCGCTCTAGGGCTTGGAATAGGTTTTAAAGCGGCGGAGATAACGAAAACTAAACCTACTAGCATACTCAAAGCAGATTTCCTAGGCTGGGTCATAGGAACTGTAATGGGATTTCTAATAGTATCGATCTTTTGGCGTTTATATAGTATTCCAAGTGATGTATTTCCGGTTCCAGCATGGATTCCACTTGTAATAACAACTAATATTTGGATCACCAAAAAACTGGAGCTAATTCTCAAACCAGCCCTAATAATACCATCATTCATACTAGCTTTCGCATTAAGCATATGGCCTAAGACCTACCTGTTCACAATTGGGTTATACGCAGGCCTCGGGAGCCCAACTTCATTCGTCCTCACATACATAGTTGCCATCATTGCCAAGAAGGTGATGACCAGGGTCTTCGGTGAAGAATGGGTTAACAGGTACGTTGTAAGCATTGCAGCAGGCATATTCGCAGGAGTTTCAATAGTTCAGGTCTTATATCTAGCTTTAATCTTTTACCCACGACTTATATGGGCAACACCATACTAAGCCGTGTCTGCTACCGTAATAGCCCCCCTTCTTTCTAAATCCGCTAGAAAGGCTATTAGAGAAACTTCCGCCTCCCTCTTCGACATCCTAAACCTTCTAGATATCTCTGTAATTATCTCTCTAATTGAGGTTTTGCCATTAAGTAGCTTCCATACATATGATCCTATTTCATCTAATACTATTTTCCTAGTTTTGGGTTGCATGAAGATTGTGGCCAGTACCTCTCCAAGTCTACCCCTGTATTTCCTCTCTATGATTATCGCTACTTCTCCGGTATCATAAACTTCCCATTTAACATTGCTTGACGGTTTAGGTTTTAGTAAAAGTAACTTAGCCCTATCAATAGAAACAGTTTTCCCCCTTCCACCAAATTTCATATTCCCCACAGCCTCACAATCATAATATATATCACGAGTAAAACAGGTGTAAGTAGCATAAGTATGCTGATCATTCTCCTCGACCTTTCAAGAGAAGCTTTTCTCTCTAGGTACTTCTCCTCGCATTTTGAGGAGCAGAACCTTTTCCCGGGAGATATCACCCTTCCACATACTAGGCAGTGTGCATGATCTTCGACCATTCTAGTCACCTAGCTCCTTAAGTATAGGCCACCTTTTTATCCAAAACCTTCGAGTTATCCTATTCCAAGGTTTTTCAGGGAGGATGTTCAATAGTTCAAAAATAAACTTCGAAATAAGCTCTTTATATTTTGATGCAGGCCCCATCTCCAACCATGTGTCCCCGCCGAATCCATATATAATAAACTTAACATCCGTATCCTTAATTCTCACGATTCGGAGTAAGCCAGCCCCCGGAAAACCCTCAGTGCTAATGGTATACTTATATCCCATTTTTTCGATTGCCTTAACAGTGTAGTAAAGGAGATCTTGCGGATCTATCTTAAACTTTTCAGTTTTAGAGTCTTCCATAAGCCTGTAGTTCAACTTCCAACCACCAAGTAAGATCCGTCGATTTTAAGCACATCCTTGACATTATAAGACTTGGAATAAAAGACATAAAGTTTCCCTTCTTGAAAAACAATAAAATTTGCAACATTATAGTCTATTTTACCCATACTTAAGTTAACCATCGGCCCCCTAAACTCTTCTCCATATATCTTTAAAAGCGTACAGTTCCCCTTCAGTTCTAAAACCTCAATTTTAAGAGTAACATCTAATTCTTCGATGTAAAAACTCCTATTGCTCCCGACTTCGATTCTCTCGGAGATTTCGCTACCAGCACATCTAAGACTGACTACCGCAGCGTCTCCTTCTACATCGGCTGTAATGTTAAATAGTCCCCATAGAAAGTCGCCTTTACAAGTATTTAAGACCGATACTGGAGTAAATGACAAGCTATTTACATTGCATATCAGCCTCTCACCGTTTATGGGGTTGACGAACTCAAGCACCCCTACGGTAGGCTCATAATATTTGCCAAGTACCAATTTAAAACTTCCATTCGGATACTTTTCTATGATAAAGCACGAATTATATCCGTAACTTATATTTTCATTTGGCAATAACATTTTTCCTGAGGTCCACTTTAGAATCTGGGGTTCTTTAACCTTAACATCCACTTTAACAATCAATGGGTAGGCTCCTGCAAGATTGTATGAGACTACCCATACCGTGATAAATACAGCCAATGTTGTAAACAACCCCTCCCTGTACACTTTACTCATAGGCGGCTTATCGCCTTTTTTCCTTATAATCACGCTTAACGATAACGCTGAAGTGAAACTATATAAGAATGCTAGGAGCGCTAACGCTGAATATCCCGGCAGCAACAGTATTCCAGATATGAAGCCAGCTATGAAGCCGGTTATGCAGTGCATTACATAAAAAAGCTTGCCTGATTCTAAGTTCACAGATCCATAAAACCCTTATTATCTTATATTGGTTTCCATTATTAGAATGACCATAAGGTGTCTAACCAGTATAGATCTGACATTCGTCGTTAGGGAATTAAAAGGAATCAAGGGTTCAAGGTGGGGGAAGACCTATCAAGTGTCAGGAGACACCTTCCTCGTAAAAGTTTCCGGCCGGGGAGTTAAATATTATCTTGTGCTCATACCAGGAAGGGCTGTATATCTCAGCAGTAGAGAGTGGTTAAAGCCTATTAAACCGTCAATGTTTGCGATGGCTATGAGAAAACACACTGAGAATGCAATAATTAGAGATGTTGGACAAATAGACTTTGATAGAATATTATTTTTCAAACTTTTTAGGGCAGGCGAAATATGGACAGTAGTAATTGAACTATTCGGCCGTGGCAACGTTCTTCTAATAGATCCTGACGGTAAAATACTATTGAACTTTAGAAGTTTCCAAACCTCCAGTAGAACCATCAAGAGAGGTGAGGAATATAAGCCTCCTATAAGCCCCCCCTTATCTCCCAGCTCATCTTTCAAAGAGGTGCTTGATACCGCGATAGCTTTTCAAGGTGAAGTCTGGAGATTTCTGGCTCATAAAGCTGGAATTGGGCCTCCTTTTATAGATGAAATTGTAAAGCCTCTAAATATCAGCCCTAAGATTGAAATTCAACAATTATCTCAGGGGGAAGTAGAAGCTATTGTTAGAGCCCTCATGGAGCTTTACGAGCGAGTTAATAAGAATTCTAAACCTGTCTTGTACCTTGATGATGACCGGATAGTTGACTATTCGCCCTTCCCTCTTAAGATTTACAGTTCATTCCAGAGTAAACACTATGTCAACATGTCAGAAATGTTAGATGATATACTCACCGACGAGGCTAGAGCAAAGTCGTTAATTGATAAGACAAGAGAGAGACTTAGAAAATCTATTGAGGAGCTAAAAACAAACATAGAGAGATATAAAAAACTCGCTACTGAATATAGGAAGATCGGCGACGCCATATACTCCCACTACAAAGTAGTGGAAGCCATAATTGAATCGTTGCGGAATGATAAGAAGGTTAACGTTACAGGAGCGAAAATAGTGGAGGTTAATAAAAGGAGTAGAAAGGCGAAAATAGAATTGTCCGGGATAGCTTTCGACATAGATCTTAATTACACCGTAGATGAGAATGCAGCCCATTACTACATGCTTTCAGGTAAAATGGAGAGAAAATTAGAGTCTGCTCTTAAAGCCCTTTCTAAACTTACCCGTGAAGAGGCGGAATCCTTAAAGGAGGAAAAGGCGGAAATCATAAGGCCCAAGGTTAGGTGGTTTACTAGATTCAGATGGTTCATTTCATCCGACGGATGCCTGGTTGTAGCTGGTAAAGATAATAGAAGCAATAAAGAGCTTGTGAATAAGTATCTTGAAAAAGACGATCTATTCTTTCACATAGAGGGACCTGGAGGCTCATGCGTAATAGTTAAGCCGAAGAATGGTATAGGGGAGAGAACCATCGTTGAAGCGGCGACATATGCAGCTTGTAATTCACGAGCTTGGAGGGAAAGGTCGTTTGTCGAAAAGGTTTACTATGTTAAGGGTGAAAAGGTTAAGAAATCAGCTCCGCCAGGACACTACATCCCAAAGGGTTCCTTCTACATTGAAGGGAAGAGAAACTATGTTTCTGTTGAGTTGAAACTTGCGGTTGGATTTATATCTTACAATAATGATACTTATCTAGTTTCAGCCCCGCCCTCCGCACTTGAGTCTTCTTCGGTTCGCATAATCCTTCGACCAGGCGATATACCAAAAGATCAAGCCGTTAAAATTATACTTCAATGTCTGCGTAACAAATTATCATCATTATCAAAGTTTCCATGGGTCAAACTTAATAACTTACTATCGATAGATGAGCTATTGAGGATACTCCCTCCAGGGGGTTACGAAATTTTAGAGGTACATGGAGATGGGGGAGGAACTAAGAGTAAAGGATGTGATGCGGACAGAGATAGTTTCAGTGTCACCAAACGACAGCGTCGAAAAAGCGGCAAGGCTGATGAAGGAGAATAACATAGGGTCAATAGTGATAGTGTCCGATGGCAGGCCTGTCGGAATAGTAACAGAGAGGGACCTCGTCTGTCGGGCTCTGGCTTCAGAGTCAAGCGACCCACGCGTAATGCCCATTAGCAAAATAATGACGAGGGACCTTGTTACTATATCGCCTGATGATAGCCTTACCGATGCAGCTGAAAAGATGAGGCAGTATGGGATAAGAAGGCTTATCGTTGTGTCGGGTGAAAAAATTGTTGGTATAATAACATCTAAGGATCTGCTTCAAGTATATCCGGATATAATAGGCATACTATACGAGGAGCTTAGCATAATGCGTGGGAGGGAGCGGCTTAGACGGAGAAGAAGGTATAGTGGAATCTGCGAGGTTTGCGGTCAATACTCCGATAACCTCATAGAAGCTGGGGGACTCCTAGTTTGTCCAAGCTGCCGGGAAACATAGCTTCTGGTGTGTAATGCTATGTCCCATGTAATTAGAGATTCGAGGTCGTGGGATTACTATCGGGGGGAGGTAAAACGCAGGTCTAAAGGTAAAGAAGGTAATATATTTTCGATAGCAACTTTAGATGTGGAGACAGTATCTCCGACTTCCCCCATTATATCAGTCATTAGGAAAATGGCTGATACAGGCTTGCGGAGACTTCCGGTTGTCATTCCTTCAAGAAGGGTTTTGAAGGGAATAGTATCAGCAACTGATATAGTTAGTTTAATAGGAGGACATAAATCATCGCTGATTACGGAAAGATACGAAGGTGACATTATAAAGGCGTTAAACGCGTCAGTAGAACATATAATGACCCCCTATGATAGACTCCAAACGATCCTGCCAAACACAAGTATTAAGGAGGCTGCTGATGAGATGATTAGTCAAAATGTAGGTTCTCTGCTGATCATAGACGAAGAAGGCGTCCTTAAAGGAATAGTGTCTGAAAGGGACTTCGTGGTCAAATTACACGGTAAACACCTCGATTTTAAGGTAGACGACTACATGTCAACACATCTCGTGACATGCGATATTGGTGATTCCATAGCCGAGGCATGTAAGTTAATGGTTACTAAAGGCTATAGGAGGCTGCCCGTGCTTTCTAAAGGCAAAATTATAGGGATGACCACGGCTGGCGACGTTATATCGTTCATCTCGTCCGGCAGGATCTTCAACGCCATACATATGGGGAAATTGGATGAAATCCTAACTTTACCTGTTGCAACCATAATGGCCAAAAACATAGTTACCATCCCACCCAGGGACACCCTAAAGCGTGCCGTCGATCTAATGATTGATTACGGAATCGGGAGCTTGCCTGTCGTTGAAGGAGAAACCCTTATCGGAATCCTTACGGAGAGAGATATATTAGAGGCGATTGTAGGTGTGTTGTAATGGTTGGTTGCAGCGAGTATATGGAGGAACCTCTGTTTGTAAACGTTAATGATACTTTGGCTCGAGCCAGGAATATAATGATCGAGAGGAAGGTTGATAGGCTTCTAGTAGAGGACGAAGGTAGACTCGTGGGGATCCTTACACTTAAAGATATAGCTAGGAGGCTGTTTACCTCCTCTCCCGCATGGAGGAGGCGTCCGATAGATGAAATACTTGTTGGTAGGATAATGTCTCAGAACCTTAAAACCCTACCATCAGACGCTCAGATAGCCGAGGCAGCCCGGCTGATGATCGCGGAAGATATAGGCTCCATCCCCCTTCTAGATGCCGATCAGGTAATCGGACTGGTTACTCGTATTGGAATATGCAGATACTTCATTGAACACTATGAAGGTATGTACAAGGTGAGAGACATCATGAACAAACGATTCCCTCATGTTAAACCCACCCACACAGTGGCACATGTAATTAAATTAATGGATAAAGAAAGGTCCGATTGGGTAGCTGTTATTGACCCATCTGATAAACTTCTAGGTATTATATCAACTGAAACATTAACTTATGTATCCGTAAATCCGGAAAAAACCGAGCAGATAATCAGCATTTATGCCAGAGAAGGAAGAGAATATAAGTATCTCCCCCTCCTAACAGCAGAAGATATTATGGATAGAAATTACCCTAAGGTAGCACCTAACGGTGACGCTGTTAAAGCTGCTGAGATACTTATTCAACCCGGGAAGGTAGTTGTCCCGGTTGTAAGTAATGAGATCCTAAGAGGGGGAGTATCCAGAAAGGAGATTGTTAGGTGCGTCTTAAATGAAAGTGTTAAATATCATGTCTAGAAAAGTGTATACAATCCCTAAAAAATCGAATGTCGACGAAGCTCTTAGAATAATGTTTAAAAAAGACATTTCAAGGCTTATAATTTTAGAAGATGACTACCCCGTGGGTATAGTAACCATCAGGGACATCATGGATAGACTTGGTTCTTCTAGACTTAAGAACCTCCCGCCATCAAGGATTAGAATTTCAACAGTCATGAGTGAAAACTTAATAACTGTAACTCCTGATACAGATGTAAAAGAAGCTGTCAATATAATGCTTGAAAGAAATATCTCAGGTATCCCAGTTGTTGACAGGGAAAAACTTGTCGGGATAATTACGAAGACAGACCTTATTAAACTTCTAAGAAATGAGGAGAGAGTATCCATCTCACCCGTATTCCAGAAAATAAACTTTATAGTCACACCCTTAACAAGGATTGTTCATATAAAGAGGCTTTTCCACAATTATAATCTTAAACTTGTTCCTGTTAGTGAGGAAAACAAGCTTGTAGGTTTAGTTACAGAAAGGGATCTCGCCAAAGCTTTCTATGGTATTAGGAGTACAGTGGAAGATCCTTATAAGATGGATGTGAGGGTGAGATCTTTAATTGCGGAGGATATAATGATTCAAAACCCGCCCTTTGTTGAGCAAACGACAAGCGTTGGGGAGGCTGTTAACATGATGCTGAGAAATAAGCTTCCAGGTCTCCCCGTAGTTTCAGAGCTTACTCCTATAGGTGTGATTCAGAAGGGTCACTTGTTAACTTTTCTCTAAGCTATATTCAACGTCTTAATTAGAGTTGAATAGTGGCTTCCAAGCCAGTAAGGACGTCTACATCTGTAACAGTAGAAGACAGTCCAGTAGCCCTCAGGAATAGACCTTCTATCTTCGATTGGTATTTCCTCCTTAAGTTTCACTTTTAAGGGCTGGTTGCACCTTGCACATCTCGTCTTCGACAGATCTATTCTTAATTTAATCCCTAACGAGCGTGCTATATCACGCAGTATAGAGTACTGATCGGAGTGAGGAGTGTATATGACATTTAACCCCTGTAATACAGCCTTTCGATATAATAATTTATCCCTTGTCACGAAAACCCTATTTTCTCTCTTAGCTTCCTCTATTATCTCTTCATCTTTAGAACTGCTTACAGCAATCTTAACGTCATATCCCATTATTCTAAACATTCTTCCTGTTTTAGTTAGCATTGAGTCAAACAGAAACTTCACACGGATGAATATAACTGTGAACTTTTAACTTTTGTCGAAGGCGGCATAGCATATAGTTTTAAATTCTGCTGTACTATTTCTGCCTGATGGAGTTTGATATTGACATTGCTGAGTACATAGTTGAGGAAGGTCTTAAATCAGGGGCTAACTACGTTGAAGCGAGATTGGAACATAACATAAGTCGCAGTCTGATCGTGAAAAATGGAAACGTGGAGAGCTTACTAACTACGCAGACAAAAGGCTTGGGGGTTAGGGTACTCGCTTCGAGTGGAATGTCCTTTTTCTCATTGAATCATGGGAGCAAAAGCATGCTTAAAAGCGAAATCGAAAAGGCTATTTCAATGGCTAAAAATGTAGGGCTTAAGACAAGCAGTCCAACCAGGCTTAGTGAAGAAGAAGTCTACGAAGATAAATATAGTGCCAGCGAGGTCAAACCGCTTGCAAACGTTGATGTTTCTGATATGCTGTCCCTTCTTTTGGATGTAGACAGAGTTACTCATGAATGTAAAGTGAAGGTTTCAAGTAGGTATGTATATTTAAAGTTAGACATGCAAAATAAATATATATTAACCAGCGAAGGTGTAAGGATATTATCACATGTACCTCGAGCCCTGATTTTCATGGCATTTACCGCTGTTCATAACGGGAAAATACTTCAAAATATGGAAGAGATAGGAGGGTCAGGTGGCTGGGAGCTTATTGAGAAAGAAGACCCTGTAACATTAGCTAGCGACATGGTAGCATCCCTGTCTAAAAGTCTTATTGAAGGTGAGAAATCACCGACTGGTGTGATGGATGTAGTCCTCGGAGGAGATGTTGTAGGCCTTGCTGTCCATGAATCTGTAGGGCACCCGTACGAAGCAGATCGAATACTCGGTAGGGAGGCCGCTCAGGCGGGGGAGTCTTTCATATCTAAAGAGATGATGGGCTTTAAGATAGGCTCTGATGTAGATACAGTAATCGATGACCCTACTATTGAGGGTTCATACGGGTACTATCTATATGACGATGAAGGTGTAAAGGCTAGGCCTAGACATCTCATAAAGAACGGTGTGATAAATGAGTTTCTCCATAATAGGGAGACGGCAGCAACTTTTGGTGTAAAAAGTAATGCATCTGCTAGGGCGTCAAATTATGATAGGGAGCCAATAATAAGGATGGCTAACACATATATGGCTCCAGGTGACATGAGCCTTGAAGAGTTGATTGAACAGGTTTCTAATGGGATTTACATGAAAAAATTTATGGAATGGAATATAGATGACAGAAGGTACAATATGAGATTTGTAGGTTCAGAGGCCTACTTAATAAAATCTGGAAAATTAGAAAAGCCTATAATAAAACCAATTTTAGAAATTACTACTCCTACATTTCACAAGAGCATTGCAGGGGTAGGTAAGAACCTTATCTTTAAAGCGGCCACATGCGGTAAGAGTGATCCTGCTCAAGGAGTGCCCGTTTGGACCGGGGGACCTGATATTCTCCTAAGAGAGGTGCATATAAATGGTTAAGGCGGATCTAACTGATGAGGCTGGTGGTCTTGTTCGAAACGCTTTAAATGTAGGATTTGATGAAGCGGCCGTGAAGGTAATTGAGACTGTGGAATCACAGATAAGATTTTCGAATAATTCTATTGACATAGCAAAAAAATGGATATCCCGTAGAATCAATATTTTTGTGGCTAAAGATGGAAGAATGGCGGTCTCTACATTTGAGGATGCAAAGGCTGCACAGCGTTCTCTCGAAAAACTTCGATCCTACATAACACTCCTTCCTATCCATGAAAATTATGAATGCCTCCCCAGGGGGCCTTTCAAATATAAAAAGATCGAAGGGATTTACGATCCTAAAATAGCTGAGCTCAGCAATGAAGCCGTGGACATGGTAAAAACTACCATCTCCTCAGCTTTAAATGCTGGCGCGGTTAGGGTAGCTGGAAGCCTCAGATGGGGGGTAAATAAAATATATCTAGCGACTTCAAGGAGCGTACGGACTGATACCAAGGAGACTTTCATAAATGTAGACGTTAGATCGTTCGTGAACAGTGAAGCTACCGGGCACGGAGATAGATGTTCCAGGTTACTTAAGGATTTTGAACCAGAAGAAGCTGGTAGAGAGTCAGGAGAGGTTGCAAGAATGTCTACGAAGAAGGGTAAAATAGATCCGGGCGTGTACGATACTGTTTTTCATCACGCGGCTGTTGCAAATATTCTCAATAATATAGCGATGGCGGCATCAGCATTCTACGTTTCTGCAGGTTTCTCTTTCTTTAAGGGTAGGCTTGGGCAAAAAATAGCATCTGACAAGGTGACACTCATAGATAACCCCCTGTATCCGGGAGGTTTCGGCTCAAGACCATTCGACGATGAAGGTGTGCCTACTAGAAAGACTATCATAATCAAGGAAGGTCATTTAAAAACGTTCCTACACAATAGATTGACTGCGAAGGAGTTTAACACAGAAACAACAGCGAATGCTGGTTGGATATCACCGTCGGCGTGGCAGATAGAACTAAAAACTGGAGATAGTCCTATAGACGAGCTGTTGTCTCTTATAAGCAAAGGTCTAGTTGTGATGAACGCAACTTACACAAGATTTCAAAATTATCAGACTGGAGAATTCTCCTCTATAATAAGAGATGGGGTTTTCTACGTAGAAAATGGAGATATAAAATTTTCAGTAAGAAATCTAAGGTTAAGCGACAGCTTCCTTAACATTCTTAAAAATATAGTTGAAACCGGGAAGGAGAAGAGGCAGATATATCATTGGTGGCTTGAGCAAGGGATACCCGTAATTGCTCCCCCAATTCTAGTTAGAAATGTTAAATTTACGACGCCCGGGAAATAGGTGGTTTTACATGGCAAGTACTATGAGAGACTTGGTAAGG
Source organism: Thermoproteota archaeon (assembly GCA_027491935.1). GTDB lineage: Archaea > Korarchaeota > Korarchaeia > Korarchaeales > JAOZGB01 > JAOZGB01. The sequence goes on from JAOZGB010000012.1 coordinate 15,543, forward strand.
GTTATAGGGTCATTAAGAAAGAGAAAACAGAAACATATAGGGGTTATTGTTGACGGGCCAAATATTCTAAGAAAAGAAATCTCCGTCGATTTACTGGAGATTAAGCGGAAGCTTTCCGCCTATGGAAGAATCAGATATGCGAAGGTAATTCTTGATAAACATGCCCCGTCTAAGCTTGTTGAAGCTGTAAATAACGCAGGCTTCGAGGCTATTATAAGTCAAGGTAAGGTAGAGGTCGAGTTTACAATAGAATCAATGGACATAATATACGATTCTGAAATAGACATCATAACACTTGTTACAAGAAGTGCCGGATTCCTCCCACTGATATATAAGGCTAAACATTTCGGGAAGGAAGTTTATGTCATCGGTGCTGAACCAGGTTTTAGTATAGCCTTGAGAAACGCTGCAGACAAAGTTATAATGTTACATGGTCAGAATAATTCAGGGGTAAAGTAATATTAATATAACAGATTTCTATGGTTCACCCTCATCTTTTTTATATACTCTTTCAAGCATTTTTTTCTTCCCTGTTATTGCTATGGCGAAACTACCTGCCGCCATCATAACACCCAGAACCACAAGAGATGAGAGATAAATTATAGAGATCTCCCCTTGAAGGAACCTTAGAAGCTGATATACTATGAAGTACAGGATAATAGTAAGAGATACTATGAAGATCCTGTCTATGAATCCTGCGTCCTTAGCGGCGTACTTTTCTAAAACACCTCCCGTTACTGATATGACTATTCCTAGAACTGCGAGAATAAGACCTTCCTGAAGAGTTTTTGTAAGCGCGATAATAGAGGGATATCTTACTGCAAGTTCCATTGCTCTAAAATATACATAAACAGCGGCTATAACAATGAGTATCGCGCCAACTGTAAAAGTAAACATCCCAAGCTTTCCACCAATCCAGCCTTTAAGCTCGTTAATTGTGGGCGTTAGCCCGAAACCTTTAATCATCATAAAAGCTCCCATGACACCTGCGACACTCTTCCATATATAGCCTTGGTAGCCCCAGATAGCCAGAAGCGCCGCAGAAAACATTATTAGGCCTGGTAACCCGATTGTAATCGTTCTAAGGGTGGGATCACTATAAAGCTTCTTTAAGTACCTCTTCATCAGAAAATATGTTTCCTCCAAATCTTTACTCTGCTGAACTATTATTCTACGGGGAGATATGGATGGAAAATACTCATGTAGGAGAGGTATTACAATCTCATCGTCCACGCCGTCTGACACGAGAATCGCATAGTTTGTTTTAAACCTTTCAAGTACGCTTTCTATTTGTGATCTGATTTTCTGATCAGCCCGATAATTGCTTTTGGAGTCTCCGGTAATCGTTACTATCTCTATCTCTTTTTCAGGGTTTTCCTTTTTTAAGCGATCATATTCTCTGATAGCTCCAAATATAGCATTAGCATCGGCTTCCTCAGGGTCTGCGATAGCAAGCTCGTATGCCGCCTTTAGATTCTCATCCCTACCTATAACAGGGCCTTCTATCCCCGTTTTTTCCCCTAGATCATTATCTCTATCAACGCAAAGTACTATTATTTTATCCCCTTTCATACTTATCCTTCCGAACTTGTTAGAATTAGTCTTAATTCTTCAAGCGAGATTTTCCCCCCGGTCATCATTTTTCTTTTCGCTTCTTCCACCTTTGCCTTCAGCAATTCCTTTACCATCATTTCTCTTTTAGTCTCCTCCTCATTTAAAAGTTCATGTATCTTTTTCTTTAACCCCTGTATTTCCTCCTTTAAAGGTTGAATTTTAGCAGAGATCTCGTCAAGCTCCTTTTCAGCGCTCTTTATCTCCTCGTTTTTCTCCTTAATCTTCTCTCTTATCCTGCCAACTTCTGTAAGTCTATTTTTTATAGCCTCTGAGAGCTCATCTATCTTCTCTGAAATTTTTTCAGCGTTTTCTCTATGTGTCTTAGCTAGTAGCTTATATTTAGCCACCTCTGTATATACCTCCAACGCTTTGCTCCTTATTTCTAAGGCCTTTTTTGCCTTTTTCATCTTCTCTTCCAGCATGAAAACTTCCATGACAGCTTTTTTCTCAAGCTCCGGATCCATCGGGTTTGTCTCTATTCTTCTTTCCCTCTCAGCGATCATTCTCTTTAATGCTCTAAGGCTGATACCCACCTCTTTCATAAGGCTGCGGTGCTCATCCATTAATTTCCTCGCTTCTTCTAGTAGCTTCCGGCTTGTTTCGATGTACTCTTTGGCTTTAGTCCTTTCTTTTTTGGCATCTTGAATGAGCTTGTTTCTCTCCTCCTTTATCTTTTCTATTTCTTCATAAATATTGTTTTTTTCTTCGTATAGTTTCCTTTTTTCCTCTACGAGCTTTCTGAATTTTTCAAGTCTTTTCTCTTTCTCTTTATAATGTTTGGCAAGTTCGCTTTTTAGACGGTCATGTTGCTTTATAAGCTCTTCGATGTCCGTCAAGCCACCTCACATTGTTTTTTAAAATAGTGGCGGAGGAACTTTCTAAAAAGATTTCCCTGAAAAGGTGATACAACTGGAGGTATTGTCGAAGTTTTCTACGTCATTTAACAAATATACGGGTGTCGGTCCTGAAATTCTACAGCTTTCCCAAGTATTGGCGATATTCGAGATTCAAGCCAGAAAGAAGCCAGTATGGCCTAGATCTTCCTTATATAGGTGTTTGATCGGGATAGCATCTATATATGCTGACAGGTCTAAAATGCCAGCCATAAGCCCCTCAGCGATATATTTTGCAGACACTTTGATTTCTATTCTTACAAATAAGCAAGGCATCCTCTATTTTGACAATAGCATAAAACTTCTAAGTGTCCAGTCTGTTTTAGTAAATCCCGACTTTGAATCTTGGATTTACAAAGTAAGAATCAGTAAGGAGGCAGAGGAAATGGTCTCTGATCTAGTTTCAAATGTAAAAATATCCGAAGAAAGATTATTGATAGATACAATACTTGTTTTAGCTACTTTACACTCTTACCTAACACATTCAACACTGATTGGTGAAAAAAACATATCAAAAGCTTTGCAACTGGTCGAGAGGCTATACTCAGTAGACTTAAATACTCTCAAAGCAATCACAGCCTTCCGGAGAATTATAGCAGAACTCATTCCCAAAATGCCAAGTTACAAATGCGAACCGGAACTATCAAGGATATTAAGAGAGATTCGTGGGAAGCTGTCCGTCCCATCCGGCGACATAAGAGACCTATTTAGGCAAGATGGCGGTAGATACTCCGTTTACTATGGTTTTGAAACGCTCTTGTACTTAGTGTTGAATAAGCCTATAATTACTGTGCTTGATTTCGAGATATACTCGAACCTGTTATCAAAACTACTTAAGTTAGATGTGAAAAACCTCAGAGATTTCCAGCTCTACATCCAAAAGGTAAAAGTCAGCAAAGAGTACATGGAACTTATTATAAAATTCAAAAAGGAACTGATCAGTTATTTACTTACAAGGTTCAACCGTAGGCAGATATTATTTGAGCATTCCCTAACTGCTTCCCGTATCATAAACTTATTACTATTTCTTTCAACAGCAGTATTATACACTAATCATGAGCAAGAGATGGCTATAGAGTATTTCCCCAGAGCCTTCGCACTATTTGAAGAAATGGTGGAGGCTTTGGAATCTACTCGAATTGAATGATGAATATGTCCTTGCATGCCCTAACACTTTCGTAAGGAATTGTTACCTCTTCCTTATTTGGCCTTCTAACCACTATTCCAGCGATCCGGTGTTCAACATCGTCGTAGATGAAATCAACTGCGATACCAATCTTTCTTCCATCCATGGAGTAAACTTCTTTATCATACATGGCTGAGACTCTTATAGGCATATTATTATCCCTCCAGAACTATTCTTGCATCCACAACCTTTAAACCCTTGCTGTAAACCTCTATGGGATTGAGGTCTAACTCTTTAATTTCTTGGTGTTCCCAAGCGAGTTTAGATACGCAAAGAAGAGCGTTTATGATAGCTTCTATATCACATGGCTCTTTCCCTCGGGCGCCCGTTAAAACCTTATATCCCTTTATTTCGCTTATCATCTCCTTAGCATCCCTCTTCGTAATAGGAACTATCCTAAACGAGACGTCTTCCAATATCTCAACGAATATCCCTCCAAGACCGAACATAATAGTGGGGCCGAACTGTGGATCTTTACTTACGCCAATAATGATTTCCGTCCCTTGAGGTACAAATTCTTGTACCAGCACCCCGACGATCCTAGCGTCCGGCTTGAACCTTTTAGTAGCAGATATGATTTCTTTATACGCTTTTTCGACTTCTGCTTTGTTTTTAAGGTTGATCTTCACTCCTCCTATATCCGATTTATGAATAATGTCAGGCGACACTATCTTAAGGACAACTGGATACCCGATCTCTTCGGCGTACTTTAAGACCTCATCTAAGTCTCCCCCAACCTTTATCTTCGTTATAGGTATTCCATATCTTACAATGATCTCTTTAGCTTCGGGTTCCAGAAGATAGTTTCTTCCTTCTGCTTTAGCTTTTTCTAAGATGTCACTAATGTCAGTCATAATCCACACCCTCTATCCCGTTCTATCCATCAAATTTTAATAACATTAACTAAATTTTATATCAAGACATGATGATACTTCGGGGGTGGTAAAACTTAGGAAGAAGTGGGTTGTAACTTGCGCCTGGCCATACATAAACGCAGTTCCACACCTAGGCACGCTGATAGGTTCCCTTTTATCAGCGGATATATATGCAAGATACCTGAGGCATGACCCTGATAACGAAGTGATATTTGTCTCGGGTTCTGATGAACATGGAACTCCTATAGAAGTTGAAGCTAGAAAAATGGGCGTGGATCCTCGTGAGCTCACAGATAAGTATCATGAGATCGTTAAAGAACTGATTGAGAAATTCAGAATTTCCTTTGATAACTATTCTAGAACTGAAAGTGAAACTCATAAGGAGTTCGTTAGGGAATTCTACAGAAAAATATACGAGAGAGGATATATATTCACAAAGGATGAAATACTACCATTCTGCAACAAATGTAACATTTACCTTCCAGACCGATTTGTAGAAGGACGTTGCCCTTACTGTGGCTATGAATATGCTAAGGGCGATCAATGCGAGAACTGTGGTCGACTCCTAGACCCGAAGGACCTTATAAACCCCAAATGTACATTTTGCGGGTCTAAACCTTCATTTAAAAAATCAAAACATTGGTACTTTGATCTTCCAGCTTTCGAAAAAGAGCTTAAACTCTACATAGAAGGACACCCTAGACTTCCGCCTAACGTTAAAAATATGAGCCTATCAATGATAAGGGAAGGGTTAAAACCGAGATCACTTACACGTGACAATAAATGGGGGATAAGCGCACCATTTCCTGGCGCAGAAAACAAAACGATATATGTGTGGATGGAAGCTGTACTCGGCTACATATCAGCTGTAATTGAGTACTTCAAGCAAAAAGGCGATCCTGAGAGATGGAGGGAATTCTGGCTATCCAAAGACACGAAAACCTTGTTTTTCATCGGAAAGGACAATATACCGTTTCATATAATAGTATTTCCAGCCTTACTGCTTGCCTCCGGGGATGGCTACCCCCTACCATGGCAGGTGTCCTCAACAGAATTTCTAATGTACGAAGGTCAAAAATTCTCAAAAAGTAGGAAGATCGGAATATGGCTTGACCAGGCTATAAAACTCCTTCCATCAGATTACTGGCGTTTCTATCTGACTCTCATAAGACCAGAGACAAGTGATTCTAACTTCTCATGGGACGACTTTCAACGTAAAATAAATAACGAGTTAAATGACACCTTAGGCAACCTTATCCACAGAACCTTAAGCTTCATAAACAGATATTTCAACTCAAAAATACCTAACCCGTCAGAAATGACCGAAGAGGATAAAGCGTTATTAAAAATAGTAAGAGAAACACCGATTATCGTATCCAGGAAGATAGAGGAATTTAAGTTTAGAGACGCACTAGTGGAGGTTCTAAACCTTGCTAGAAAATGCAACTCATATTTTAACATGAAAGAACCATGGAAACTGGTAAAAACAGATAAAGAGCAAGCTTCAACATCCTTATATGTTCTAGCGGCTGCGATAAAGACGATAGCGGTAATAGTGGAACCTTTCCTCCCGGACACTGCAGAAAAAATATGGGAAACACTCGATCTTCCAGGTGACATTCATACATTTAATTGGCTGGATGCCTATCACCCAGTAAGCCCTGGAAAGAAAATTAGAAGATCTAAGCCTCTCTTTACAAAGATCGACGTAGAAAAATTAAAATCAGAGCTGAGTATGTTGTGACATATGCGAATCGGTAAAGTCGAAAGCTATATGCATGAAGCCTCTAAGAAAAGACCTTTAATTGGAGCTCTAATAGACCCGTTCAAGGATACTCCTGAAGTCAACGCTGAAAGGGCCAGAAAAGCTTCGCTAGGCGGCGCGGACATCATTCTGATTGGTGGATCAGTGGGTGCTGGCATTACCCTTAACCAAACCGTGCGTTTAATAAAGGAAAAAGTGAAAGATGTTCCTATTATCTTATTTCCAGGTAATGTCGATGGTGTGTCTCCATATGCGGATGCTATACTCTTTATGAGCCTTATAAACTCTACCAACCCATATTGGATAATTAAAGCCCAAGCCCTAGCCGCCCCAATAGTATGGAAGTACAAGCTTGAAGCTATACCAACAGCATATGTAATTTTCGAACCCGGAGGACGTACGTCAGCGGGATGGATAGGAGACGCTAATCCTATACCAGGGAACAGGCCTGAGATAAGTCTAGCCTATGCATTAGCAGCTCAGTTTCTAGGTATGCGGTGGATATATCTGGAAGCGGGAAGCGGAGCCGAAGAAACGGTCCCCCTCGAAGCTATAACTATGATTAGAAAAAACACTAGTCTTGGGATAATCGTTGGTGGCGGTATTAGATCGGGGAAGGTAGCCGCTGAAAAATTCAAGGCTGGAGCAAACATTGTTGTTGTTGGTACAGCCATAGAGAAAGTGGGTGATGTTGAAGAGTGGATAAGAGAGTTTAGATCCGAGGTTAACGGTGCAACTAAAACTTAATAATCTAATCCTTGCTATTATATTGGTAGCCCCGTGGTGTAGTGGCCAAGCACAGCGGGCTCTGGACCCGCTGACGCCGGAGTTCCAAGCGGCGAATTCGAATCCGGCCGGGGCTATAACTTTATTATGCCGCCGTAGCTCAGTTGGTAGAGCGCTCGGCTGTTAATAGCCGCAGATACCGAGTGGTCGCCGGTTCAAGTCCGGCCGGCGGCGTACCTTCACTATGTGAAATAGGAAGTTTTATCATCTGAGATATAGGATTTCATCTGTCTTTCAATATTTGCGTAGTATTCTATAATGTCGCTCGTTAAACTAGGCTTTATCCTTTTCAAAGCGAGCATAAAGTCTTCCATCTTGACCATTTCAGAGTTTATGTTCCTTCTTATCGCATTCATCGCGGCTTCCCTGACTAACGCTTCTAAGTCCGCACCTGAATATCCATCTGTTAGTTCAGCTATTTTTCTGAAATCTACGTCTCTTGACAGGGGCATTTTCCTAGTATGTATTTCCAAGATTGAAATTCTATCCTGGTAATCGGGTGGTGGAACATATATTAGCAAGTCAAGCCTTCCAGGTCTTAAAAGGGCCGGATCGACAATGTCAGGTCTGTTTGTTGCACCGACCACAACTACCCCGGTTAATGAGTGTATACCATCTATTTCTGTGAGGAGCTGGCTTAAAACTCTTTCAACAACTCCTGAATTGTCAAATATCCCCCTCCTAGGAGTTATGGAGTCTATTTCGTCGATGAATATTATTGCCGGAGCAACCTGCCTTGCTTTTTTAAAAATTCTCCTGATAGCTTTTTCAGATTCACCGACCCATTTGCTAAGAATCTCCGGACCTTTTATGGAAATAAAGTTAGCCATGCTTTCCCCCGCCGCAGCTCTTGCTAGCAATGTTTTTCCACATCCAGGTGGACCGTACAGGAGCACACCTTTCGCGGGCTTAATTCCTAACCGTTTAAATACATCAGGCCTTTTGAATGGCAGCTCTACCGCTTCTCTGAGAAGCCTCTTAGCTTCATTCAAGCCTCCTATATCTTTCCACATCACCTTTGATATTTCACAGCTTATCTCTCTTAGAGCTGATGGTTGAACGATTTTTAATGCACCTATAAAATCGGACATACTAACCTTCAAGTTTTCAAGTATACTCTCCGGTATCTTTCCTTCCTCTTCGATGTTTGGTGCAACCTTATGAAGCCTTATCATTGCAGCTTCCCTAACTAGCGCCTCTAGATCAGCTCCTACAAACCCAACTGTTACTTCTGCTATCTTGTCAAGGTCGACATCTTCGTCCAGCGGAACATTTCTAGTATGTATTTTAAGTATTTCCTTTCTTCCCTCGAAATTTGGGGTTGGTAGCTCAATTTCCCTGTCAAAGCGTCCAGGCCTCCTTAAAGCTGGATCAAGTATTTCAGGCATATTCGTCGCTCCTATCACGATGACATCTCCTCTCGGCTCTAATCCATCCATTAAAGATAACAACGTTGCGACAACCCTTCTTTCAACATCTCGGGAAACGTTTTCCCTTCTTGGGGCTATAGAGTCTATTTCGTCGATGAATATTATTGCCGGAGCATTCTTCGATGCTTCTTCAAAAACACTTCTAAGATTTTTCTCCGATTCTCCGTAGTATTTGCTCATTATCTCTGGCCCGTTGATCGATATGAAATGCGCACCGCTTTCATTTGCTACGGCCCTAGCAATTAAGGTTTTACCCGTTCCTGGTGGTCCATAAAGTAACACCCCCTTTGGAGGCTTAATACCTAATCTTTTGAAAAGCTCGGGATGCTTTAGTGGGAGTTCAATCATTTCCCGTATTCTTCCAATTACCCCCCCGAGCCCACCTATATCTTCATATGTTATAGGCGTAAGTACATGTTCCGGCTCTTCCATGAACTCTTTTAGTATTATCCTTGTATCACTACACACAACCCCCCATCCATCTGGTTGAACACTCATAACTTTCAAATGTAAAGAACCGATGAAACCGCTGATGGATACGAAGTCTCCTTTAGTTAAGGCTCTGTTTAAAAGCCTATGTTTAATCCAAGTACTAACCTCATCCGCAAGGATGGCGCCCTCCTGTGGAACAACGATCACTTTTTTGGCCTTTGTGAACTCTACAGGCTCTATGAAAACTCTGTCTCCAGTGGTGACTCCGCAATTCATTCTGATGTATTTATCCATCCTTGCGACTCCGGCTCCAACATCTATTTGTGTTGAGGGATATATCCTTGCGTGGGTAAATTTGCTACCTTGTACTGAAACGTAAGAACCAACTTTAAGGCCTTCTCTCTCAAAGATGAGAGGATCTATCTTAACCATGTTCTTTCCTATGTCATCTTGTCTCAGAACCTCTGAGACTATAAGTTCAAGCCTCATTTTTCAATAGGATGTGCAATTGGTCAGTTTATAACTTAAGGATTCAAACATATTAAGTCAAGTCTAAAAAATACATGTAAAATGGCAATGGTATCGGATATCATAACAATTTTTCATATATTAAACACAAACTCTTTAATTACAGTCACAGGGTATGCTTCGGCAACTTCCACCCAAAGAACTCCTGTGAGAGGATAGTAAGTCGCATATACAATAACGTATTTGCCTGAGCCAGCGGATTCTCTCCACTCCACCATTTGAGCTAGGCTAACCATGAAATCTAAGTCGTCTATTCCATGCGTTTCAACATCTTTTCGATTAGATCTTTCGGTATAAATAGGGTTTAAAAAGTTGATGGAAATGTTAAAACTTTTTTCAAGTACAAAGCCATCGGTTGAGAAATAGCATCTTTTAGTTCCTATCGTAGTTATACTTTCTCCCCCTCCATATTTTCTCTTAATACTCACAATCACATCCTCCACTTCTCCCCATTCCCCACTTTTCCTAACTTTGGATACTGCCTCAAAAACAGAAATAATTTTTAGAGTTAGATTCTTGGCGGTGAAGTTTAAACATGCGTTATACCCTCTCTTGCTTGAGATGTAATCATCTACTAGAACTCTGCCATCCTCTACAAGTACAATTACCCTACATGGTAACCCCCTACACTTTGATGAGATATGTAAATTCCAACAGTAGTAATTACCTACCTCCCTTTTGAAACCGTAGAGCCTCAGAACATCACCAGAAATCTTCCCAAGCCTTACTGTTACGAGGAGAGACTTGCATCTTGAAAACTCAGCACCTACAGGGTCTTTAGATAGGAAAAATTTGAGCCCGTAGCTCGGTGTAAAAGTTACAGGTAAGACATCCCCTCCACTGGTAACCGGTTGTTTGTACTCATATACTCTCATAATCAGTAAAATGCATATCGAAATCGCCATTAATAGGGGAAACCAATTCCTCATTTTCACCCCTACAGAACTATTGTTCCATTTTCCTCCATGTCCCTGATCATTTGGGGCATGACAGCCCATGTTGTGTGGAGGAGTGTCTCCTCCCAGCCGCCCTTAACTATTCCCAAGGACATCATTTCCAGTAAAAGACGGTCCATGTCAATCTTGGCCATCTCGCTCTCTGAGCTTAAGATTTTCAGAGCGGTAATTAAGGCCTCCAACTTCCCAATTAAACCCCCAACTTTAACTTTTAACATATACTCACCAGGTTTCCTCGCATATCTTCTAATGTTTTCCCCCAATTTTTCCTCCATCCTAAGGGATAGTTCGTGTTCCCTCTTGTAAATTGGGGAAAGCCTCTCTCTTCTCCTCCTTATTTCTGTTGTTTCCTGTATCGCTTTCTCCTCTTGCTCTAAAAGGTCAATAAATAAACTGATGCTATCTCTATATTCATCGAAATTTCCCAGCTCGCTGCAAATCCTTCTCTTGAAAGCTGCAATAGTTTTGAATATGTCAATATCCGTTTTGCCAGTTTCATCCTTAACATCATACCGCGGAGTCTTACCTTCTAAGACGTAAGATTTTGCGTCTTTAATCACTTCCTTCATTTCCTTTTCTGTATAAAAGATTAACGCTTCTCTAACACATGCCGCTGGATCGTCAGTTGCATGGACAACATTGAATATACGGTTGGAGCCGGAAAAATCATATCTTATTTTCCCTGGTGTTCCTGCTGCAGGAGTAGTTGGTCCTATCTCAAACCTTATGCGGCCAGGTAGGTGGGGGAAATCCTTAGGGTTACCTATGCATAGGCTGATTATGCATGGTGCCAGCCTGAACACCTTTTCCATTACCCACCATGTATCGGCGTATTTTTGTTTAACAAACATGTATAACTTGTTAAGCTTTTCGCCTGTTAAATAGACTTTCTTCGGTTTCCAAACATATATTTCTCTTTTCTCGAATTCTGAGGCAACCTTTCCAGCTATACCCCTAGCTACAGTGTCAGGTTTAAAAATGATAAATCCCACATAGTTTAGAAACTTGAGATCTTCATCCCCAATCGTCTTTTTGATTATCCTATAGACCTCCTCGTATACTTTTGCTTCAACTTTGTCCTCCCTCTTGAAATAGCTTTCCACACTCATCAACCCTCAAATAGCTAGGCTGTTAGTTTTTAATCTTACCTGGTATACAGTATGCAGGATGAAGGTCGTGGATTTAAAGCAGGGGAAAATAGCTGGCATTAACTTTTTCGACCTACTGTTGGCGATAGTTGTGACAGGGTCTCTACTATACTTCTACTCCAACTATAAGATTACCTCGTCAACCACTTTCTCAGGCTACGATATAAGTAAAGCATGCCTAAAGTATACATGGCTGGCGAATGCAGGTTTTATAGTTAGAGCTGAGGTGGAGGGAAAATGGACCATAAATAATAGTAAGGTTGTAGTGGAAGGAATAGTAGCTAAAGCCGAGCAGGATAGACTCTACATAGTATTGGATGGGGCGTTAATATCGGTGGGTGGATCCACGGCCTATATTGAGAACATAGCAGCATCAAGCATAAAGTTTATACCCCTGTCTTCATCGGTTATAAGAGTAACCATGTATCCGGCTTCTCATGGTTCCCTTAAAGAAATGTATTCCCAAATCTACAATATATCGAGCATAATAGCAGGAAAGTATGGAGTTTCAACGATTAAATTTGTAGGCCTTATTATTCTCGATACACCGAAGCTAGAGTCTTCCCCTAAAAACACGCTTGCCGTATGGTCCATGATCGAGGAAAAAATACCAATGGGTGACTTCTACGTTTCAGTCGGTGATGGCTATGTATCCATTAGTGTTAAGCCGCCGGGATGGAGCATTGACAGCCTTAACGTCCTAGACGAGATCATGGATGAACTTGAAATAGAAGTTCAGGGTGTCCTTTCAGGCGAGTTAAAACTTTACATAGGAACAATTAAGGGGTTATCCGCGCCGGGCGCGGCGAGGGAGGTACAAAGAAACGCGATTCAACTATCAAAAGTCGTAGATAAAGATCATCTGACAATTCAGCCAACACCCTAGGGGGTTCAACATGATCCAAAATCTAAAAAGAATAGTTACGATGAGTATAACCTATAGAACCCTTAATCAAACCTTTAACTTTGTTAGAAACTCAATACGTCAAAGTTTCATTATAAAAAAGCTTCGAAGAAGGATAGAAACAAGAAAGATAGAAACAGACCTGAAAGCTGTTATACATGAATCACTCGCATTTAGATCTATAAAAAGGGTCCATGCTTACCTTGAAAGCCTCCACTATAAAATATACATGATTTGGACAAACCTACTTCCAGAAATCAGATGGGAAAGCTGGGTTACCAAACATCTAATGAGCCCACTCATCATTATAATAACTATACTGGTGTTTTTTTCGTCTGCAAAAACTCATTTTTCCACTAGAACTATAACAGTAGTTGTAGGCTGTTCATTAAGTTTCATGCTCGGCGCAATAATGGGTTATAAGGATTCGACAACGGTAACGGCGGAAATCAAACCTAAAACTGTATTAAAAATCGGATTAGCGATGCTTTTCATCGGATACTTAGCGTTCACCTACCAGATCAGAATCGCAGGGGGTATTCCTCTTTTTAGTGAGGACGTAAGACGGAGACTGTTACCATTATACACTATGACGTCATGGTCAATAGTCCCCGGGAGCCTATACACGATAAGTAGCCTAAAAACGTCGAGAAATATTGAGGAAAAAGCTAAAACCAGATTTAAATCGTTACTAATCCTTGTCCCCTCACTTATCGCCGTAATACTACTAGCGTATAGAACCGAGGTTGTAGCCCTTCTTATAGGTTATCTCGTGGTTGCATATTACATGGAGCTCGTGAGTCTTATGGAAATAGGGATAGCTGTAATAATGTCAAGCCTCCTATATCTTGGCATAAGTGTGCTAAGATACTGGCTTATAGGTGTAGCTTTTTCGCCTCTTCAAACAGTACTAATAAGAAATACGGTCACCTGTTCCAACCTCGACCTTCTAATAGAAAAATATGGTATAGGCGGATTAACGAAAGGATCTCTACACTGGGCCGTCTTAAGCTCGATGTTCAGGTCTCTTCCTGGCCCAAAAATAGCCCCACGTAGGATAGTGGCGTTTCTATTAAGGGGAACACCCTATATATCCATGACTTCAACGCTGTACGGCCCGTTAATAATAGATTTCGGACTTATAGGAGCTCTCATTATACTTCTCCTATATGGCTTCATTATAGGTCTTGGCTACGGTCTTTCCATGAAGCCTAACTGTAAACCCCTTCTTGGCCCCTATTCGACGATGATAGCGTACACAATTGTTGCTGTAGAAACAGGATTGCTCGATTTAAACGTATATATCTACATTGCAATTTCCGTATCTATCCTACTCGCGTCAATAAAGGTCCATAGATGATTAAAAATGGACCAGCGAAGAGTTTACCTATATATAACATCGTGTTTCTTCTCTTTCTTGTACTTTTATTTTGCAAGCTATTCAGGATTGATTTACGACGGAGGGCTATATGCATCTCTCGCATACTCTCTGCTAAACGGTTGCTACCGGTTTAATAATGGGCCGGGCGATGTTCCGCCAGGGTATCCTATAACTATGGCGCTTTTCATGGGAATACTAGGGATGGATGGATATCGTTATACGAGCCCGTTATTTGCTGTATTAACTCTTCTACTACTATATTATATCATCAGCAAAGAGTCAAACCCTTTCATAGCTATGATATCCACTTTTCTCTTAGGATTAAGCCCTGTCTATATGGAAGTTGCCACAAGAACTACTCCTGACACTCTTCTGCTTTTTTTAACACTTTCGGCATATATACTAAACGATCTCGGTGGATCATTTAAAACGTTCTCCGTGATACCCGCTACTCTCGCTTTTCTTACAAAGTATAGTGCAGCTGTGTATCTCCTACCTCTCCTCTACGAGCATGTGAGGAGTAAACCAAGCAGTAAGCGGTTCATGTTTCAGCTATGTTTAATTATCATGATGATTTCTCCATGGGTGTACTGGTCGATGTCTAACCATGGAACACCTCTTGTCTCCCACTCCGCATATCTTATGAGGTACATAGGAGGAAATATAGAATACTCGCTGAGAGTCGTCCTTTTAAGGTTCTACATATACCTGCCCTTACCGATTTTCATACTGTCAATTGTGGGTTGGATGTCTAACCATAAGGTTAGGTGGGCTCAGAGAAGTTTTCTGCTGTTCATTCTTCCAGTCATTGCAAACATATTATGGTATCATCCTACCCTCAGATACTTGCTAATAGCACACCTATCAATTTTGATTGCTGCCTCTCTCTCGGTTAGTAAGCTCAGCAGGAGATTGATACTATGCATATTTCTAATATGTGCGATATTCCAATGCAAATCAGGGTTAAGTCTAACATATAGTCATAACTGGACTTTTTCCTTAATTGAGGATGCAGGGATCTGGCTGAGAACCCATCTGTTAGGTAATATAACTATCTTAGCCCAGTCTTATAGACAGGTGCACTTCTTTTCTGGAAAGGTAACCCACTACTTCCCGGAAGAGATAAGAGTAGACAGGTATATAAAGGAGATGAACGTTTCCATAATAATAATCGACAGTTACGAGAAAACCACACCCAAATATGTCTACTATCACTTCAAGTTTTACCCTTACATAGTAGAATTTAGAGATAGAAGAGGCTTCGTAATCATAAAGGCTGTGCCAGGCTAACCATCCGTAAGATAAGATTTCCACCTTATTAGGATGGATTCTACATCTTTGTCTCCAGTAGCCTTCAACAGGTATTCTAGAAGCCTGATATGGTACCTGTGGTACCCTATATTAGCCTTGTTCCCCTTGGCATCGTAAAACGTCCAAGAGCCAGTATCATACTCTTTAAGATGTCTCTTAGCCTCATCCATCCCGTATATAAACAGTTCGTACGATTTTGGGTTACCCGTAACCCTGTAAAACATATGTAATCCTCTAAGACTGGTCAAAAAACCGTTTAACACATAATTCTTCGAGCCAGGATATTCTGCATACCACCATTCATGACTGGTATCTACTTCCCTAACTCCACCCATGTATGAGGGGATATCAAACACCGGAAGCAGCTTCAATCCAATTTCATAATAAATCTCCAACCCAGTAAGATTATACGCATAGGATAATATTTCAAGCAGGACACCCTGAGCCATCGCTGAAATCCAGGGTGGTTCAACCCCGGAGTAGGGGAAGAGAAATCCATACTCATGAGAAATATAAGGCTTCGAATTTTTACCAACGTCTAATACAAGAGTTCTAAACTCTGCTTGAAGTATCACTCTATCAACTCTAATCCTCTCTCCTCTATATTCCAACTTTAACTCAGGCTTAAACATAGAAAGTTCGGCGCTAACCTCTCCTCCTGGAGTCTTTGGAACCGGGATGCTCATTTCACCGTATCCGTAATCCAGATTTAGCAGTCCTCCTCCACCCGAATATTCGATGAAAAGTTTACTTACCTCGGAAGTATTTTCGACATGGAGCCTTGCTTCCATGTTGGGGATGAGATATCTAAAGCTTACATTTTCGTCAATAAACGGTTGAGACCATCCTGGCGAGGGCAAAATTCTCAAAGGCATGTGAATATCTTGATCCTCCATACATGCCCTCCAAACAGCATGTTTAAGAGACCAATTTAAAACTCTCATAAAAAATTCTCTGTAAAAAGGCTCCCCGGTTTCGATATAATCAAGATATGCTGCCTGTCCCATCCAGAAAATAGTCTCAGGATTGTAGTATAGTCTCCCGCCATTAGTCCCCTCATATAGAACTAAGGCTATCCTTTCATCGTGAAAGGGTACTATCTCAGGATAGTTTCTAATAATAGCGTTTAAGTGTCCTTTAAGCTCACCTCCTACTTTCTCCCTCATTTCCTTAATGAGTTCTTTTCTTCCCTCTTCAGGTCTTAAACCGTATTCAAGATTACTTAATTCTTCTTCCAGCCTACAAATCTCCCTTACCATCTCAGAGTAGTCGAACATAGCTTTATTAACATATTTTGAATCCGTTGTGAGAAGAACATCTTCTAAGATGGAGTCCCTCTGCGACCTAAGATTGTCGAGCTTCGCTCTCAAAATACGGATTTTCGCTTCACTTATGCATTTTTCACCTTTGTAGAGGGAAATAAGCAATAATATTATAATCAGGGGAATTACTATTACCCTCCGCCCATTCACATTCATTTTAAACCCCTAAATCATTTAACAGTTTAATTCTGACGGTATTACTTAAGAGCAGACCCGGATGATTTGGGAGTTTTAAGGCTACTCAATAGTGTACGCTTCACCTATACCGCTCTGAAAGTGAAGATTTGAAGAATATAAATCGAACTATTCATCTTAGGGAGTTAGTTGGTAGGACAAGTTATATACGTGGCATTGTAGGAGAATATGCAAACTTTATATGATATAGCTTTCTATAGTTGAGTGCTGGTAGGATTGGAGGCGCTGACTGGAATCTTTCAGAAACCGCTTATAAGGAGATGTATAATTATCTTGTTGGTTCTAGGAGCGTTTACTCTATCTGTTTATATTAGAGTCCTCCCTGCTTTAAGGTATGGAGAGCACCTTCCAGGCGATGACCCTCTACTCCATTATAGAATGACAGAGTATGTTGTTGAGAATGGGGCATTGCCAAGTAGAGATCCTTATGCTTGGCATCCTTGGAGTTATAATCCGAATCATGTCTTGCCTGTTCTACACTACTATGTTGGAGCATATCTATACAAGCTCTCTAAGATTTTCGTGCCAGAACTTTCAATTCACGATTTTTGCGTATATGTCCCGGCTGTTTTCTCCTCGTTCGCTATACCTCTCGTATACCTGATAGGAAGGGATGTGTGGGATGAGTCTTCAGGGGTTTTTGCAGCTTTCGGGCTAGCCACGGTTCTTGCATATTACGAAAGAACATTCTCCTCGTTCTATAGACACGAACAATTTGCGATCCCGGGAATATTACTATCCATATACTTGACAATTAAAGCTTTCAAGTCGGAAGAGCTCTACAAAACGATAATATACTCAATGATATCTGGTTTCGCCTCAATATATGTAGCTGGAATGTGGAAGGGTTTCAGGTTCTTGCTTGATGGATATGCGCTATTTATGCTACTATTGGTTTTTCTGGGGCGGATAGATCTGAAAAGTGAGCTTTCTCTATCGATAACCATGTTGTACACGATTGCGGGAACCTTATGGTTTTCTAATCTCGCTTACACCTTTTTCCCAGACGACCTTGAAGCCTACATAGCCTATGGGGCTATACTTTCCGCAGTTATATATGAGCTTCTGCCTCGCTTAAAGCTGAAGGTAAGGTATAGAAGCCTTTTTTCAATCGTTTTATCCATCGTAATAATGCTCCTTCCCTATCTAGGTCTCGGCACACCCCTGCGGGGTAGACTGCTCAGAGTTGTTAACCCATTCACAGAGTTCGAGAGAGGCTCTGTGGTTTACACGGTTGCGGAACATTCTACAGGCCGGCTCTTCTTTGACTTCAACTTCTTACTTCCCATAGCCCTTATAGGTCTGGTCTTTTTTGCTAAAAGGTGGGGTGACAAGTCTTCCTTGCTAGTTATGCTAGCTACACTAACATCATTATACTTTGCTTGGTCCATGGCTAGACTACCTCCATTAGCAGCGCCATTCGTGGCAGTAGCGTCAGGAATAACATGGTCTCAGAGTTATAAAACTCTTAAAGACAGGATAAAAACCGTCCAAAGAATAAAGCAAGTTCGTGTTAAGAAGAGAAGGAAAGCAAAAACAAGGTATGATCTCCTAATAAGTCCCCTCCTTTTATCATTACTTATTATTACATGTCTCGTCGGCTCATCAGTTCAGACATACCGTTTGATACCGAGCCTATCCTACAGCGATCCCCTAGACCCGGAATGGCAGGCTGCATTTAAATGGCTTAGGGAAAATACTGATAGCAATGACGTAGTAATGTCGTGGTGGGATTATGGCTACTGGATAGTTAACGGGTCTATGAGGGTTACAATGGCAGACGGGCTTACAATCAACTCTTCACAGATAAGAGTAATAGCCACGGCATTCATGGGTAGTGAAGAGGAGGCTTACGACATTTGTATGAGATACAATATAAGCTATGTAGTAGTTGACCTGTTAGGAGAACTTGCTGGAAACTCCGGCCAGCTTTTCAGCGGAGACGGCAAGTGGGTTGCAATAGGGTGGATAGCTAAGAAGTTTACATATAACCCCTACTCGCCAAAGACGGTAAGACAATTTTACCAGTACGACTTTAAAAGATACTTCCAAGTAAGAGATTCTCAAATTACGCTTAATTACATGACCGCCCTTAACATTACATTATTCAAGATGGGAATCGAAGCTGGCTATAACTATCATGTTCTAAAATACTTTAGGCTGGTGTTTCCCAGTAATCTGACTGAGGGGACCGCCCCAAGGGTGGCGATCTTCGAGGTTATAAAAACACCGTAAGGTCGCTAAATTGAAAAGAGTGGTTTTTATAATTCTTGATGGTCTTGGAGACAGACCTATAGCCGATCTAGGTTATAAAACACCGCTTCAGGCAGCTTTTAAGCCTAATATCGATAAACTAGCCTCAAAAGGAATGATTGGGCTTGTTCATCCAATTTCACCAGGAGTTCCGCCGGGTAGCGATAGTGCGCATTTAGCATATTTCGGATATGACCCGAATACTGAAAACCCTGGTCGGGGTAGTCTAGAAGCTCTCGGTTACGGAATAAAAATTGGAGATGATACAATCGCCTTTAGGGTTAACTTTGCAACGTTATCCGGGGATGTTATAATCGACAGAAGGGCGGGGAGAATAGAGAGTGAGTATGCTTCACAGTTGGCTGACGAAGTAAATCGGGAAATTGGGAGAATTGACGGTTTCGATTTCAAATTGATAAATACGTTAGACCATAGGGGGATTCTTATAGTTTCCGGGTTAAATGTGTCTAGAGAAGTTACCGACACTGATCCTCACATCATAGGTGTTCCACCATTAAAATGTATGCCTCTTGAGAAGGCTTCTAACCCTGACAATGCTAAAAGAACGGCAAATGCCATTAATAGATACCTGAGACGTGTTAGAGATGTGTTATGTAAGTCTGAGGTGAATAAGCAGAGAATGGCGGAGGGAAAGCCCCCTGCCAATGTTATTCTTATAAGAGGGGCAGGAGTAAAATCTTCCCTTGAAAGTTTCAATGACAGGTGGGGTTTTAAAGCTGCCTGTATAGCAGGGGGGCCTCTCTACAAAGGTGTAGCAGCAGCGCTGGGAATGGATATTGTAAATGTACCTGGAGCAACTGGAAGGGTGGATAGCGATTTTAACTCCAAATTTAGATATGCCGCCAGAATTGTTAGGGAATACGATTTCGTATTTATTCATATTAAAGCTACCGATATAGCTTCTCACGATAGGAAACCGTCGCTAAAGGTGAAATTAATAGAGAAAATAGATCATGAGATGGAAATTCTAAGTAATCTTAGCTCCGAGGGCGTATTAATCGTACTTACAGGTGACCATTCAACATCATGTATCACTGGCATGCATACTGGAGATCCTGTTCCAATACTTTTTTATGATGGGGTAAGGATTGATGGAGTTAAGAGATTCGATGAAATATCCGCAGTTGCTGGAGGACTGGGATTTATTAGAGGATTAAACATAATGCCTCTTGTCCTTAACGCGGCTGATCGAGCTGAAGAGTTCGGAATTAAAACATCTTCGAAGCCCCGAATGTACCGCATGCATTACAACAGGTAAATTAAATAATTCTGTACTGGCCTAATACTATAGTGAGTTTATGCCTAGGAAAAAATCTGAAGGAGATTTTGAGGCTGGCGGTGAGCCTACGACCGTTGACCTTACAGAACTTGAGGGGGTAGGTCCTCAAACAGCTGGAAAACTTGCTTCTATGGGCTATACCACTTTTGAATCTATAGCAGTTGCGTCTCCAGCTGAACTAGCAGCATCGATAGGAGTAAGCGAGACAACAGCTTCAAAGATAATAGCATCCGCGAGGAAAAGACTAAAAATTGGTGTAGAAACCGCATATGACTATTATTTAAAGAGGAAAAACATAGTTAAAATAACAACTGGAGTCCGCTCTCTAGATAGTCTTATTGGCGGGGGGATAGAAACTCAAACAATAACAGAGATATACGGGCCGTACGGCTCTGGGAAGACGCAGCTCGCCCATCAACTTGCAGTTACAACACAGCTCCCTATCGACAAAGGCGGGTATGAAAAAGGAGTCCTCTATATAGATACCGAACACACGTTTAGACCTGAAAGAATAGCACAAATAGCTGAGGCGTTCGGTTTAGACCCGGTTGAAACGTTAAAAAATATTTGGTACGCCAGGGTCTTCACCTCAGACCATCAGATGCTCATAACAGAAAAAGCTGAAGCTTTAATGAGGCCCAAGAACATAGGGTTAGTGATCATAGATTCTTTGATAAGTCATTTCAGGGGTGAATATGTGGGGAGGGAAACGCTCGCTGTGAGGCAGCAAAAACTCAACCTCTACATGCATAAACTCTTAAAACTTGCAACAGTCTACAACGCTGCGGTACTCGTAACGAACCAGGTGCTAGCTGACCCGTCAACCTTTTATGGAGACCCCACCAGGCCGGCGGGCGGCCACATCCTCGGCCACGGTGTGACAATGAGGCTTTACATTAGGAAGGGAAAGAAAGGAGTCAGAGTAATAAGGCTCATGAAAAGCCCATACCTACCTGAAGGTGAAGTTGAAGTACTGATAACGGAGAAGGGGATAATCGAAGCATAAATACTTCTATGATCTCCCAGATTCATACAGTGACCTTTTTAGGTCATAATCCCTCCGTGTACATCTGAACCTCGCCGGGCAGCCATAAACTACGGTTCCTTCATCTACGTCTCTGGTGACTACGGAGCCTGCTCCTATTACCGCCCTCCTCCCTATCCTAACCCCTGCTATTAAGATGGAGCCTGCTCCTATTACCGCCCCTTCCCCTATCACTACACCTTCCAACCTCTTACTGACAGGATATTTATCGTTAGTTATGATGACGCAAGGCCCTATAAAGACGTTATCTTCAATTTTAGATCCTGGAGGAATGTAGTTCCCAGATTGGATGTTCACATTTCTACCAATAAAACTATTGCCGTCTATAATAGTATGTGAACCTATTTTAGAGTTAGATCCAACCTTTACTTCTTCCCGTATCATAATTGAATGTCCTGTCTCGACATTATCCCCTAGAACAGCTGTCTCGTAGATTACTGAGTGGCTTCGAATGAAGCACCTCTCACCTAAGACCGAACCTAAACCCTCACCCTTTACATACCTTTCAACAATGTTAACACCATTTTTAACCGATTCCAGGAGCGGCCCCCGTAATGGGTATCCTATAATGCTAAATGACCCGATGTAACATCCATCCCCAACCCTACTTTTTCCCAAAATGATTGAACCAGGGCCGAGCTGGACATTCCTGCCGATTACAGCCGCCTCTGAGATTAGATTCCTGAAACCCATAAAGCATTATACCTATGAGAAAATATTTTACATTTACCCCGCATAACCTCAATGGTCCAGATGGTTCAACTCTCATCCGTCGCGAAATTTGCATTAGAGAATCCAAGTTCCATAAGAGAAATAATGACAGTTGTTACAGACTATAGATTGCACCCGGAAAAATATCCTAGGGAATTAATATATCTTGGCGGAGGATGGCCTCAAGACAACCCGCCAGCGGTATTGAAAGAAGCTATGATGAAAGTACTAAGTGACGAGGAGAAATTTACAGTTTCGGTAAGATACGGAGCTACTAGGGGAATTCCAGAATTTATAGATGCTATTTTAAACTATGAGGAAAAGATAATGGGAAGAAAAATATCCAAGGATCAGATAATCGTAGGACTAGGTAGCACAGACCTCACATCAGCTTTGTTTAAAGTTCTCCTGGACGAGGGAGATGAGATAATAATAACCTCCCCCGGATATCTAAATTACAAAAGACAAGTAGAAATAGAGACAAATATGAAAGTTAAAGTCAAGTACTGGAACATAATAAAAGGTGAAGAATTTAAACCAAAAATAGGAGAACTGTATGATCTTATAGGGAACAAAACCAGGGTCCTATTACTGACTTCTCCCGGTAATCCCGACGGCCAAATATTTGACCAACAAACGTACAAATCAATAGTCGACATAGCATCCGAGAAATCTATCACAGTAATTCTAGATCAAGCATACAGAATGTTCACATACGAACTAGACCCTAAATACCTACACCTTCCCCCATCTGAGAATGAGGTACATATCTGTACCTTCTCTAAAGAACTTAGAATCCCTGGTTGGAGAGTAGGATACTTAATAGCTGACGAGGAGTTAGTGAGAGCAGTAGAAACCGTGGAGCAAGCTAGAAATCTGACGCCTGCTAGCCTTCAACAGAAAATCTTAGCCACCCTCCTGTTGGACGATGCTCACCTCGCCAAGATCCGTAGTTTCTATAAGAAAGGGAGGAAGTTGTACAAAGACGTTGCAGATGAAACATATAATCTTCTTAGAAGAGAAATCCCCATATTCACACCCATCAAACCTATGGGGGGATTCTATATATTCTTTAATCATCAAAGATTTATGCAAAGCTCCAAGGTATTCTGTGAAAAACTTCTTAAGGAAATGCAGATTGCATTGGCACCAGGATTAGACTTTGGACTTGAAGGATGGACAAGGCTTTCATTCGCACCGCTTGTACTAGAGACAAGTAAGATAAGGGAGGGTATAGAAAGAATTAAAAAATTCGTAGAAATGACCTCACTTTAATACTAACAATAGGCAATTAATAGGGGGATACCTTGGGTTGGATACATATAAAACAGTATGAAAAAATAGACGTAGATGAATCAACAGCAGTCTTAGGGTTCCCTGGCATAGGTTCTGTAGGAAGGAATGTAGCGACATACCTTATTGACATATTTAAACCTGTAAGACTATTCGACTTGTACTCTGAGCATCTATA
The DNA here is from genome assembly GCA_027491935.1 of Thermoproteota archaeon. Taxonomy (GTDB): domain Archaea; phylum Korarchaeota; class Korarchaeia; order Korarchaeales; family JAOZGB01; genus JAOZGB01. Next base: position 39,049 of record JAOZGB010000012.1, read on the forward strand.
CCTACCAGGATCCTCACTTGGGGTGATAGTGAAGGGAAACGGTCTTTTAGAGCTGCCATCAATACAAGCATATCTAATTCGGAGACGGAAAAACGATCTCATAATAGTTACAAGCAGTGTGCAACCAGCTCCATGGGCGCAGTTCACAGTGCTGGATAAATTGGTAGAGATCCTCGAAGGATACAATTGCAGACTAATAGTTAGTTTAAGCGGGTTTTATAAACCTGATATTGCCGGCAAGATTCTAGCCACAGGCGAAACGAAACACGTTGAATATTTATTGAAACTAGGCGCAACGAACGAGAGGATAGTAGAATCTATAATCGGAGCTGCAGGAGTAATACTAGCTGTAGCAAGGCTGAGGGGAATAAGCCATGTATCACTAACAGCAGTCACGGAGAACGAGGTTTACGATTTAAGAGCGACAAGACAAGTGCTTCATCTTCTCGATAAATGGCTCAACCTAAACGTAGACTTTTCATCGATAGACAGAAACATCCGTGAATTAAATATTATGTCAATGGTGAAATCCGCAAGAACTCCACCCGAGTACGTGGGGTAAACTTGAAAGGACCAGTATGGATACACGTATCCGACATACATCAAGCCTTAATGGCTTTACACATAAAGGAGAAGCTGAGTAATAGTGTGATCATAACTGCAGATAATAAAAAGTCAGTTATATGGGCTTTAAATAAGTACAAGGCTTTCAGAACCCCCCCAGAGCTGGATTATCCTCCGTGGAAAAGTATAGAGGTGCATGCAAGGATAATTCAAAAGCTGCTACCATTAATTGGGAGGGAGAGGCCGAAGGCCCACATAGCCTTCTGCTCACCTTCATCTGTTAGAACAGCCTTCGGCCTAGCGATACCAACAATAACAGTATATATTCCAGGATATCCCGTAAAAAGGTTAAGGATGATATTGCCACTGTCGGAAAAGATAATAGCACCTAAATCATGCTTGAATGTTCTGACCGGAAAATTTAATATCACAGAGAAAAAGATCACAGTATACGAGGGTGTCCCTGAGCTAATGTTAGAGAGAAAATTGCATCCCACAACAATATCGCAGCTAGGAGTAGACCCGGAAAAAATTACCATTGTAATCTCCCCCTCCAAACTATATACAAGGCTTAGAAAAACACTGGGAAACCATGATAGGTATCAAAAAATATATCTAGACTCGACAGATAAACATGGTCTGATAGCATGGAGGAGAACGAGAATTCAGAAGAAATATACTTACGACGTATATTCAGTATTAGCCTATTCAGATTTAACCGTTACTAATAGCCCTCTAATAGCAAGATCTTCCGCGTTGAGCGGGACACCTGCGATATATCTAGGTTCAGAAGAGAGATCTATTAATTATTTAATTTCTAAAGGTTTTCCGATATGGACAGAAATAGACAAGATAGGAGACATACTGCGAGAACCTGCGAAACATAGGTTCGACCCGCAGCACCTGAAAGGGATATTGGAAAATCCGATAAGATATATATTAGAGATACTAAACAAATATCTTTAAAATGGAACCAGTAGCAACTAGCTACACGTGGAAAGAACATGAAGTCTTTAGTGGTCTTAGACTACCAAGATGCGGCTTTTACATAGTGAGATGCGATGGACGCAATTTTCACAGGTTAACGGAAGAATGCGGTTTTCAGAAACCATACGATAGGAAATTCGCAGAGTTGATGGTTAAAGCTACCCTTGAAGTTTTTAGAGGCGGTTTTAACCCTTGTCTAGCATACATATTTTCTGACGAGGTGAACATATTACTTTTAAGATTACCCTTTAATGGCCGTTTAGAAAAAATTATCTCTATTATTTCAGGAATATTGTCCTCAGCATTCTCTCTCAAACTTAAACAGAAATTTGGCATAGAAAAAACTTCTGCGTTTGATTCAAGAATCATACTTTTAAACAGGGAACTCCTGCCTGCCTACCTTGCATATAGGCAGGCTGAGGCTTGGAGGAATCATAACAACTCATACGCGTATTATACTCTGATAAACAAGGGATACAATCCTAAAGAAGCATCGACGATGCTTAAAGGTTTAAAAACGAACCAGCTACATGAACTAGTATACAAGATGTCTGGTCTTAACCTTTCAAAGACCCCTACTTGGCAGAGAAGAGGCGTACTAATAAAATATCTCATTGTGAGGAAATACGGGTACAACCCAGTTGAAAAGAGGAAAGTTGCGACTTACCGTAGAAGACTAACAGTAAACTGGGAGCCGCCACTGTTCGGATCAGAAAAAGGTAAAGAAATAATTGAAGAATCCATCCGAAACTTCCTCGATTATTCTCTCCCATGATGGAAGGCTAGGTCCCAATACTCCAGCTTTTAAGGTACTTTTTTTGTTCTTCGGAAAGTTTGTCAATGACGATGCCCATAGTTGCAAGTTTTAACTTGGCAACCATCATGTCAACTTCAACTGGAACTTTATGAACCCCCACACCTAATTTTTCATGGTTCTTAGCAATGTATTCAACACAAAGGGCCTGGTTAGAAAAACTCATATCCATCACCTCACTTGGATGTCCTTCAGCAGCCACTAAATTTACAACTCTTCCTTCAGCTAACAGATAAACTCTTCTCCCATTTTCAAGTATATATTCGTCAACGTGAGGCCTCAATCGTCTTTTATCAACAGCTAGCTTATTGAGATCATTAACTGATATTTCTACGTTAAAATGACCTGCATTGGCGAGGATAGCACCATCTTTCATTACTAAAATATGCTCTCCCCTAATCACATCCTTATTTCCTGTAGCAGTTATGAATATATCCCCTATTTTACATGCTTCACTCATTGGTAGAACCCTAAATCCATCCATGGCTGCCATTAGGGCTTTCACAGGATCCACTTCTGTTACAATAACATTTGCGCCAAGAGCCCTAGATTTCCATGCAATCCCATACCCGCATCTTCCATATCCCGCAACTACAACGGTTTTCCCTGCAAACAATATATTTGTTGCTCTAATGATACCGTCAATCGTGCTCTGCCCTGTCCCATAGACATTATCAAATCTAGACTTCGTAGTTGCCTCATTAACAGCTATTATAGGATACTTTAAAATACCATCTTTCTCTAACGCTAACGCTCTTATAACTCCCGTTGTAGTTTCTTCACACCCACCGAGGATTTTATTAGCTAATTCAGATCTATTAACGTGTACTCTGACATTTAGATCGCCGCCGTCGTCCAGTACTATATCAGGTTCAATGCTAAGAGCTTTGTCAATGTTCTCATAATATTCCTCTGCAGATTCGCCTTTCCACGCAAATATGTGAACTCCAATTGCGGCCAGAGCGGCTGCCACATGATCTTGAGTGGAAAGCGGGTTAGCTGCTGCTAAAGATACTACTGCACCACCTTCTAAAAGTGTTTTTATCAATACAGCTGTCTCCTTGGTTACATGTAAACAAGCAGCTATTCTTAGACCATTAAGAGGTTTCTCCTCTTTAAACCTATCCTTTACCATTCCTAGAACAGGCATGTGTCTTTCGGCCCAGTATATGTGTTTTTCCCCGTCTTCAGCCATCTTAATGTCTTTAACTTTATATCCACTCATAAGCTTCCCGATGTTCTTGGCGCCCGTAAGCTTTTAACATTTATAGTTTTTGTTCTCACTAATGGAAGAGTCGATCAGCATGGAAACAGTTGCATTGATACCCGCATTTAACGAAGAATCAACAGTTTACACCGTAGTTAAGAAAGCTCAGAAATATGTTACTCACATTATGGTTGTGGATGACGGCTCTAAAGACATGACAGGTTTAAAAGCTCTTGAAGCAGGGGCCTTCCTTTCCGTTAATTCACGGAATATGGGGAAAGGTGCAACCATAAGGAAGGGATTCGAAAAGATACTTAAACTATTCGACGCTAAAGCTGTCATTCTCATGGATGCAGATGGACAACATAGCCCTGAAGATATTCCAAAGCTCTTAAAGCCTATCATAAATGGTGAAGCTGACCTTGTCTGCGGATACCGAGCTATATCCACAAAAGCGGGTATGCCGATGTTTAGAGTTATAAGTAACAGGTTAACTTCGTTCCTGCTTAATTTAATGTTCAAAGTTAAAGTAAAAGACAGCCAATGTGGATTCAGATCCGTTAATCCTAGAGCATTCTCTGTGCTCAAACTAGAAGAGAATAGGTTTAATATCGAAAGCGAAATGCTTATTGAAGCTATTAAGCACGGTTTGAGAATAAAGGAAGTCGAAATCATGACAATATATGATAGTAAAGATTCGAAAATAAACCCTGTTAAAGATGCTTTCCGCTTTTTATCCTTTTTACTAAAAAGAAAGCTTTCCAGGCTATTTTTTAGCCTTTGAAATAACATATCTTATAATCTCTTCACTAATGTTTACTTCTGTAACTTTCTGTAATCCCTTCCATTCCGGACATGCGTTAACCTCTAATACTAGGGGGCCTTCTTTACTCTCTATAATATCCACACCTGCTATGTCGGCTCCAATGACCTCAGCTGACTTTAAAGCCATCTCCTCAAGTTCACTAGTCAGCTTAACAGGCATAGGCTTCGCCCCCTGGGAGATGTTTGTTTTCCAACTGTTTGAAACTCGGTACATCGCTGACAACACTCTTTCACCGAGGACAAACACCCTTATATCCCTATTTCTATGCTCGACAAACGACTGCACGTATATCGGAACTCTATAATATCTATGGAGCCTAAATGCACGCCATGCACTATCAATGTTTTCTATGAGTACCGATCCCTTACCTTGAGAGCCGAAAATAGGCTTTACAACAGATATTCCAAATTCTATGTGGGCTCTCATAGCGGGGGCTTCCTCTTCGGATACAACTGTGTACGGTGTTGGAATTCCATTCTTAGCTAATAACATAGATGTTCTTATTTTATCAACAGCCTTTAGGAAGGCTTCAATCCGATTTACCACGGTCTTTCCGGAAAGCTCTAGAGCTCTGATGACATCAATTCTGTAAAACAAAAGTTCGGGATTGGCGTAGTCCGGCCTCCTCAACAGGAAAACAGAGTCTCCTTCAATTAAGCTTCTTCTCGTTCGATTATGAATTACATCAATTAGCTTGCCCCTAATAACTATGGTTAGTTCGGCAGGATCTAAAATTACAGCTTTATATCCCATACTCAAGGCTGTTTTCTTAAGCTCTTCAGCAGGCCATATCCTCTTTCTTTTACTAGAAACTAAAATCCCAATTTTCAACTTGGTTCATGAATGTTAATCCATGTTCCATATAAATCTAATCGTCTTGAAAAAAGGCAATAATTAAATTTTTTAACCGTTGTGAGATGGCTAAGGTGTCCACTATGCCAGGAGAAAAAGTTTTAATAGCCCTAGGTGGAAATGCGATCAAACAGGCACACGAGAAAGGTACATACGAGGAGCAGATGAGAAATATAAGAAAAACATGTGAAAACATAATTCAGATCGTCAAGAAAGGTTATAAGGTGGCCATAACACATGGGAACGGCCCACAGGTCGGAGCTCTACTTATACAGCAGGAAGAGGCAAAGGATATCGTACCTCCGCAGCCTATGGACGTATGCGGAGCTATGACCCAAGGCCAAATAGGGTACATGCTGCAACAAACCCTTCTGAACATGCTCAGAAGAGAAGGATTAGACATACCTGTTGCTACAGTCGTTACCCAGGTTCTGGTGAACAAGGATGATCCTGATTTTAAAGACCCGCATAAGCCTGTAGGGCCCTTTTACGATTATGAGACAGCTATGCGTCTCACGAAGGAAAAGGGATATACGATTAGAAAAGTTAAACCTACAGGTGACAAACCGTATAGAAGAATTGTTCCTTCTCCCGATCCAATTAAGACTGTCGAGCAGAAGCCCATAAAGATCCTCGTAGATAGTGGTGTAATTGTAATCGCTTCAGGGGGAGGTGGAATACCTGTAATTGATGAAGATGGATTTTTGAAGGGTGTGGAAGCAGTTATTGACAAGGATTTAGCAGGGGAAAGAATGGCTGAAGTGATCGACGCTGATATATTCTTAATACTGACAGATGTGGAAAAGGTTAAACTAAATTATGGAAAGCCAAACGAAAGGGACATCGATAGAATGACTGTGAATGAAGCAAAGAAGTATTTAGAAGAGGGTCACTTTTTACCAGGAAGCATGGGCCCTAAAGTAAAGGCGTGTATAAGATTTCTTGAGGAAACAGAGGGGAAATATGCGATCATAACGTCGCTTGACAAAGCTGCAGAGGCATTAGAAGGGAAAACTGGAACTTGGATTGTTAGAGAATGATCTTACATAAAACAAGCATCCTTCCAGCCTAACCTTTTTCCACCCTCCGAGTATGCAGGCGTATTCCATCGGGGAAATTATCAGGTCTGCCTTTATCTTAGAGGCCAAATCTTCTATGTAGGGGATTAGTTCTTCATTCGGTCTTATGGAGTATAAGAGTCCTACATTAGAGTAGACCTTCAAGTTTGGCTTCATAATGTCATCATAAATAGCAACTAGATCTGGACAACGCTTTAGCACGTATCTTAAAGCCTCCTTATTATTATCTACGACCATTATCTGTTTCTTTGTGAGTCGCTTTAACAAACAGGAGGGGGAGGGGTAGAACCCTACTCCGATTTCAGCTATTTTGTTCGTCCACCAGTATTCTTTCGCTATGTACTCTACCAGTTTTTTATGTTTCGGGAGGAGTCCTACTCCAACTCCTTTGACCATTCCGGTGACCATACCGGCTTAGATCTTTTCATCTCCCTTGCAGCTTCTAGCATGATCCTTCTTTCTATTTCAGCTACAAGTCTCCTTGTCTCTTCAACCTTGTCCGGGTTAACCGAAATGCTCGTTGCCCCCTCTCTAACCAGAAATTCTACTACCTCTGGATAGTTTGAAGGCGCTTGGCCACATATGCTAGTTGTAACACCATGCTTCCGGCAGACCCTGATAACATGGCTCATAGCTCTAAGTACTGCAAGATCCCTCTCATCTGTAACTCCTTGTACCATTGCGTCATTTCTGTCTATAGCTGCTATTAGCATTGTAAGGTCATTAGTGCCAAATGAGATTCCATCTATACCTTCCTCTATAAACTTATCTATGAGTATTACGGTGCTTGGAACCTCAACCATGATCCAGAGTTTAAAGTCTGGATCTCTTATGAGTCCTTCTTCTTCCATTATCCTCTTGGCTATTCTAAATTCTCTTATTGTCCTAACGAATGGTATCATTACCCACACATTCTTTAGACCATACTCTTCTCTGACCTTCTTTATCGCTCTGCACTCTAGCCTAAATATATCTGGTTCCCTTATGTATCTGTAGCATCCTCTATATCCTATTAGTGGGTTTGGTCCAACATGTCCGGCTTCTTTTTCATATTTTTCTCCGCCAGGCAACGTTAGGAATTCGTCGGGTTTGAAATCGAGGAATCTATATACTACGGGCCTTGGATAAAATACTTCAGCCACTTTCCTTATCCCTTCCGCGAATTTATCAATCATCTCTTGTTCCCCACCTGTTTCTATAAGCAGTCTTGGATGCTTCCCTACAGAGAGCATCATATGTTCAGCCCTAAGCAGGCCAACCCCGTCAGGCTGACTCTCATTGAATACCTTTTCAGCGATTTCAGGCAGTGAGAGGTTAACGTAAATCTTTGTGGCCGTTATCGGCCTTTCGGAGACCCTTGCTACGGGCGCAGCTATAGCTTCTTCCTTCGGCTTTATAAGTTCTTCAACATAGCCTTCATATACCACTCCAGACTTAGCGTCTACCGTATACTCTGCTTCGTCGCGAAGCACCTCTGTCGCATTCTTAGTTCCTACAATACATGGTATACCGAGTTCTCTGCTAACAATAGCTGCGTGGCATGTCATTCCCCCCTCATCCGTCACTATGGCGGAAGCTTTCTTCATATAGGGAACCCAGTCAGGGTTGGTCATTGTCGTTACAAGTATGTCTTTTTCTTTCAACCTTTCAGCAGCCTCCTCAGGGGAGAGTACTACTTTAGCCTTCCCCCATGCTATCCCGGGACTAGCCGGGAGGCCTTTGATTGCTACTCTCATTTCACCCGTTGCGATCGGTTTTTCCTCAGCTATCTGGGGCTTCCGCTGGCTCCAAACAGTTTCGGGTCTTGACTGTACAATGAATATGTTCTCAGGGAAATCCATGTCTCTATCTATAGCGAATTCTATATCCTGCGGAGTGCCGTAGTGTTCTTCTATTTTTTTCGCAAGTTCTGCAAGCCTTAATATTTCCTGATCTGTTAAGCATGGTGCATTTGCTTTCTCGGGCGGTACCGAAACCTTTACCGTCTTTCCAGTTATCGGGTCTCTTTCATAAGCGATGGTTTTTTCGGCTATCTCCTTATCTATGATAGTGAGCGTTTCCTTATCTACTATATACCGGTCAGGTGTTACTTTTCCGCCGACGACAGTTTCACCTAAGCCCCAGCTTGCCTCAATAACTATCTGATTCCTATCTCCTGTCACAGGATTCAGGGTGAACATAACGCCTGCAGCCTTCGAGTTCACCATCTTTTGGACAGCGACACTTAAATACACTTTCTCATGCTCAAAGCCCTTCTGGTCCCTGTAAAATATAGCTCTTGGTGTAAATAGGCTTGACCAGCACTTCTTAACAGCCTCTAAAAGCTCATCTATTCCTCTAACATTTAGATACGTCTCTTGTTGACCTGCGAAGCTAGCGCCAGGCAGATCCTCAGCAGTAGCAGAGGACCTAACCGCAACGGGAACATTGGGAACCCCCACCCTATTGCTCAGCTGCCTATAGGCCTTTACAATCTCATCTCTTATTCCTGCGGGCATGTCAGTATTCTCTATGAGCTCTCTTATCTTCTTAGAGGCTTCTTCGTATTCTTCAGGCTTTCCTTTCTTTATGCTCTCGTTTAATATTCGGAATATTTCATCTCTTATTCCAGTGCCCTCAACGAATTTCTTATACGCGTAAGCTGTCACCGAGAATCCAGGTGGAACAGGAAATCCTGCTTTCAACATTTCACCGAGATTCGCTGACTTACCTCCAACCAGGGCCGTATCTTCTTTCCCCGTCTCCTCGAACCATAGGATCAAAGCTGTACTCTTCATATCGGCACCTTCACCATATTATACTCGCTTTAAAGGTTACCCTCATCTCAATCTTTTATTATTTACCGTGGTGTATACTACTTAATGAAACTTAAAATTTTCATAACTCATCTCTCAGGAGAGAGGCTCTTCCCCAAGCCAGGCGAGTTCCCCACAGAGGGAAAAATAACTGTTAACGCAAATATTTTGGGATTAGAAGAGAAAAGTAAAAATAGAGTAGAAATTCC
>JAOZGB010000018.1 GCA_027491935.1 Thermoproteota archaeon
AAATGAGTCAGGAGGTTAAAGTTTTCGTAAAAGACAGGCAACTTGTATTGCCAGGTCAAGTCCTAGGGGAAGGAGCTCTAAAGGCTGGTCCACACGTTTATAAAGATGGTAGCAAACTTAGATCCATGAAAATAGGCCTTGCTTCGATCAGAGAAAATACCATTTCAATAATACCGTTGAGAGGGGGGTATTTCCCTAGAGTTGGAGATATAATAGTAGGGAAGGTTATAGATGCCGATAGCCGGCATTTGTTACTCGATATAAAGTCTCCAATGCCGGGCATATTACCTATAAAAGGTAGGACAAGGATTAGGATAGGAGACACCGTAAAGGCTAGAATAAAAAGTTTCGACGGGATCTCTCATCCTATACTAACAATTCGAGGCCCAAAGCTTGGTAAAGTGAGGAATGCGGTGATATTTGACGTAGAACCTATGAAAATCCCAAGAATAATAGGCCGTAAAGGGTCTATGATAAATATGATGAAGGAGATAGTTGGATGTGAAATAGAGGTTGGTCAAAACGGAAAAGTAATTGTTTATAGTAAGGATCCCGCCAAGCTTAGACTCATAGAGGAAGCCTTGAGGAGAATTGAGAGAGAAGCGCATATCTCAGGTCTAAGCGATAAAATAAGAAATATGTTAGAGAAAGGTGTTAGGAATGCCAATATTCGTAGAAAAGAAGCCTGATAAGCTTATAAGCGAGGACGGTACGCGGATAGATGGTAGAAAACCCGATGAACTTAGGCCTATCGAAATTAAGGTTGGAGTTCTAGAAAGGGCTGATGGCTCAGCATACGTGAAATGGGGTGGTAATAGGATTCTAGTAGCTGTTTATGGTCCAAGGGCCGCGCACCCAAGACATCAAGCTATACCTCATGAAGCCTTAGTAAGATGCCGTTATGATATGGCCCCTTTCTCCCCCTCAACCGATAGAAAGAAACCAGGCCCAGATAGGAGAAGTATAGAACTCTCAACAGTTATCGAGGAAGCTTTAAAGCCTGTCATATTCAAGGAGATGTTCGGTGGAACCGCGATCGATATTTTTGTAGAAGTTTTAAGATCAGACGCCGGAACTAGAGTAGCAGGTATTACAGGCGCGTCTGTGGCTCTCGCAGACGCGGGTATACCTATAAGAGGTCTTGTCACTGGTTGCAGCGTGGGTAAGGTTGGAGACTTTATAGTTTTAGACCCTGGACATGAAGAGGACATGTGGGGAGACGGAGATATGCCGGTAGCGTTTTTCATGGAAACAGGAGAAATCACACTTCTGCAAGCTGACGGCCAATACACGTATGACGAGTTCCAGAGAGCTTTGAAGCTTGCATACAACGGGTGCAAGCAGGTATATGAACTGCAAAAGAGGGCGATTATCGAAAAATATGAAAAACTCAAGTTAGAGGGTGAAACCGATGAGTAAGAAAATAGTTGAGCTACTTTTAAAAGATCATATAAATGCCCTAGTTGAAAGAGGGATAAGGAGGGATGGGAGGGGGCTTAACGATTACAGGGATATAGAGATAATGAGTGAAACGGCTACCCATGGGGATGGGGAATGCTGGGTTAAGCTTGGGAAGACTCAGGTCATAACAGGTGTTAAAGTTGATGTAGGTCCTCCTTACCCTGACACGCCCGATAAGGGCGTCTTTGTTGTTAATGTTGAGCTATTACCCCTTGCGTCTCCTACATTTGAACCTGGGCCTCCAGGCCCTGAGTCTATAGAGATAGCGAGGGTGGTCGATAGAACTATAAGAAGTGCGGAGGCCATAGACTTAGAAAAGCTTGTAATAAAACGTGGTGAGCTGGTTTACATCCTGTTCGTTGACATTTACGTGCTTGACTATGATGGAAACCTTTTCGATGCAGCCACCTTATCTGCGGTAGGCGCATTATCAAAGACTACAATACCAGTAGTACACTTGGACGAAGAGGGTAACATTAATGCCGACCCCAACGAGAGGTTTAAATTAGAACTTAAATCCAAACCAGCAACTGTAACAATGGTCAAAATAGGAAAGAAACTCGTGGTTGATCCAAATTTAGAGGAGGAACAGGTGGCAGATGGAAGGATAACTTTCGGTGTAAAGGAGGACGGCAGAATTTGTGCGATACAGAAGGGACCTGGTTCTTTATCCATCGAACAGGTTGAGGAGGCCGCAAGGATAGCTTTAAGTAAATATGAGTTTCTATCTGCATACTATAGGTGAGTATTATGCCGGTGAAGATAAGGTCAGCTAGATACGGCCGAAAAATCAGGAAAAGATTTGAGAAGATAAAGAGAATACAGAAGTCAACCTACGTATGTCCTAAATGTGGAGTTAAAGCCGTGAAAAACATTAAACTCGGGATATGGCGTTGTAGAAAATGCGGTGTAATATTTACGGGGGCGGCGTGGAGGCCTTAGAAGATTGATATTAATAGTGAGTTCACGAAGACCAGCCCAAAGAACAAGATCACTAGTAAAGGACCTAAACAGGGTAATTCCAAACTCCGCAAGGATGAATAGAGGTAAGAAAAGCATCAAAGATTTGCAGAAAATCGCTGTTGGTATGGGATATGATAGGATCATGCTTATTGGAAGTAAAGGGGGCGAGCCTTCTACTATCAGATTTCTTAGGGTGTTTCCCGACGGCTTTGAATACATTGATGGCTGGTTAAAGATTATCCACGTAACTCTTCGGAGAGAGATCACTAAAAAAAGGGCGCCTGCGATGAATTCATTATGCATCTTTAACGTGGCAGGTGAGCGTGGATATGATGTTGCTAGATATCTCCAAGAGGGTTTAAACATAGATATGTTTAGGAATGTAAGCTCTTTAGATGAGGTATCCAAATATTACGATGAATGTGACTGCGCCCTCCTAATCTTATTACTCGAGAAGGGTTTTATGATTGACTTCTTCCACGTTGAACCCTTTTTCGAACTTGGCCCCAGAATAAAGGTTGATCTTATTGAGTGAGGAATTCCCGTACAGCTGCAAGCTTAGAATAAACCTTTCAAGAGAAATTTTAAACATAGTTTTGAAAGCTGTTAGTCCGGAAATTGGCGATGTAAAGAAACGGGGAAGAGTTGAAATCACATGCACCGAACCTCTAGAATTTAAGGTCAGTACTATGGATTTAGTTTCTCTGAGAGCGGCTGTCAACTCGCTCATAAGATGGATATCTCTTGCCATTGCAATAGCTCAATCCAAAGAGTTGTAGAGCCTATTAAATCCTCCAACCTTACTTAAACTTAATTGAGCATGAAAAGCGTCACAATTTTGGGTGACAAGGCGAAGGTTTTTTGCGAATGCGGGAAAGATCCAGACTCTTGTTTTGGTTGTATAATGGCAGTGTTAATTGCCAATAAGCAAGCTAAGATATCAAAAGTGGTGATAAATAATTCACGGGCAATATATAAATTCGAAGATTTAACGATCTTCAAGAAATATATGAGTTTAGTCGATCCTATAAACCCGTCTAGAATAAAGGAAATAGAAAAATGTACTAAATGTAAGGTGTTGATGGAACAAGTAGGTAAAGAATATTTCAAAATATATGTAAACCCTAAAATTATGTTCAAATTTTTGAAAAAATACAACTGCAAGAAATGCGTTTTAGGAGTCATTTCGTCAAAAATCAGAAAAAAACTGGAAAAAGAATTTAGCGAGAATTTCTTAAAAGGGATGTACGTTAACGTAATCAAACCATTAGTAAAGTTCACTAATAAGAAATATAAGAAAGAAAAAGAAACGGTACTATTAGGGAAAGAGGAATATTATGGTATTATCTACACTTTTTACATGACTGAAAATGGAACGATTTGCAAAATAGAATGGCCCAGTCAGAGGATTAATGAAGAACTCACAAGAAATATATTAGACCTAATAAAAGATAGTGGAGGATACAGTTTAGAAGAGACGCTCTATGACGTTATAAAACTTAGGGAAATAAAAGCGAATGAAATCATCAGCTTAACGAATGTAAGCATGCCGGAAGACGAAAAACGAGCGTTAGCTTTTGAGCTATCCATAAGGACGACTAAACTTTACAAACTATATCCCTTTTTCGTTAATCCGAACATATCAGAGTCCTATGGAACTATAAACAATAATGTCTATTTTGACCACATAAAATACGGGAGATGCATCTCTAACATAGTATTAGACGACGAAACCTTTGAAAAGGTAATTACACTAATACAGATTCAAGGCAACAGGAGAATCAACGTAGAAGAACCTTCTGTTAAAATGGAACTAAGATCCCCGATTTACCATGTGAGGATAGGTGTAGACATACCTCCCGTATCACTTAAGAGTATAAACATCAGGAACCTGATGGCTATTAAACAGCTTTCGTTGTATAAATTGGTTAAGCTTGGAATGATGGATGTGACTCAAGCAGCAAAAATAATCGCTTCTTTGGTTAAACGGAGAAGTATCATCATATATGGCCCAACCGGATGCGGGAAAACCACCCTTGGAAATGCTATATTATCGTTAGCAAATCCAAGCTGGAGAATATTATCAATAGAAGATGTTTACGAAGTCGAAGATCAAAGTGAAAACGGGAAAATATTTCAAAGGTTCTCGTTAACAGGAGATAGATCCAACATACTGACTATTCTCCTCCATAGAAATCCTGATCTTATATTCTTCGGTGAAATATTAACTAGAGAGCACGGCTCAGCGTTCGTCTTTAGTGTCAATTCTGGAATACAAACTATAGCTACTATACATTCACTAAGTTATAAAAGCCTGGTATCGAAATTTAAGGCTTGGGGGCTAACCATTGGAGATGAAATAGTTACAATAGGAATTAAGAAAACAGTTGATGGGAAGGGAAGGGTCTATAGAAGAGTCTCGGAGATACGCAACGCTTACAAATATGTTGACAAATATAAACAATTGATAGCTAAGATTTTATGTGGAGATGCCTGTCTAACGAACCGAGATGTAGCGGAAATATTCAATAGATGGTGGAGGAGTGGTGCTCTCTAAAGCAGTTAAATCAGCAAACAGATTAGCTAAACTAAAGCATTTCAAATTATTTGTATCCAGCAGCGTACAACTATCTAAAGCGTCTCTACAGCGTTATCTTAAGATAGCTAAAATCATAAGCTTTTCTAGCCTATGCTTACTGGCTCTTTACGATGCTAAATTTGCGATATACGCTGCTTCCATGATCATATTGTTTATTATAGCTTACAGGGTCGCAGATAGAGAGTATACAAGGCAGAAATTAAAAATAGACAATCTAGAAAGATCGTATCTCGGGCTAATATACCTCCTTCTAGGAGCTGCGTTAGGTGAGGCATATGCTATCCTTTTACTAGCTCAGTCCCAGCTTGAACCAATATGCAAAATTGCGTCAGAGTCGTATAGGGATAGTAAAATTCTTGGGAAACCAGTTAAAAAATCTTTCATTAAACATCTTAAAGAAGAGGGATTCCACGACCTTTCAAAAGCTGCAGCGATGCTACTAGGAAATCCAAAACAAGAAGTAAATATCGAGGAAGTAGTTCGAAGGGAATTACTAGCGCCAGTATATAAGTATCTAAACCAGGTTAACAGTAGGCTCCTAGTCTTTGTAACATTTAATTTCCTATTCCCAGCCGGACTTTTACTAATCAGCTCAATGGGCACATTACCCTTTACCATAACTCTGTACCTGTTTACCCTATACCTCATATCCATCCCATCAATGTCTAAAGTTCTCATACAGCACACAGCACCATTAGTACGTGGAGGAGGCTACAAATTAACACTAAGATCATTAGAATTTTTATGGGCACTAGAAAGATATCTAAAACACGGCTTTCCCCCCATAAAGGCGGTAATCTTATCGGCTGAAGAGACAAAAATGAGTAAAATCTACAAGACAGCCTTGAAAACATTGTATAGCAACCATACATGGAGCGATGCAGCAGAGGAAATAACAAAAATCAATTACATTATTGGGATCACAACCAAAATAATTTTTGACAACATATATAGTTCAAGATTAGCCCTAATAATAAACAGAATAGCAAACACGGTTACGATCCTATCTTCCATACTAAAAGATATAGAAAATAAAATCGCATCTCAGAGATTCACAACAAGAATCGCGATGCTTTGCTATGCCATAATAGGCTCAGGACTTATGAGAATGCCAGATATCATAGGACAAATAGTAACCAGCACACAAGGTTCAAACTTCCTCCCAGCGATCTCATTACTTGCAACTTCTATTACACTTGTTCATTCAACTCAAGACAAGTATATATGGGTTATACCACCGATCATAGTTTTTCTAGTATTCTACAGGCTGGTCTGGGGTATTATAATATGATAACAGACATTGTATGGTTTTCCTCGATTTTAATCGCAACGGTGGAAGATTTAAAATATAGAGAACTTTCCCCCATATCTACCGTAGCTCTCCTAACCAGCACCGCTATGTCGATTTACATCAATAGCCTCTACAAGAAAGATATGGTCTTAACTCTGTTAGCTTTCATCACGGTAAGCTTATCATTATCTATAGCCGGCTATGGTTTAGGAGATTTTATAGCCTTACTTTCGACCCTCGTAACCTACCCCACATACTCTATTAAGATCCTCCTTTACTACCTATGGGGAGCCTCTTTAATACTCCTATCAATCCAGATTAGGAATAGAATGAAAAATACGAAAAGTGAGAGAGGGTTACCAGCGATACCTATTCTTACATTAGTAACGATATTTGTGCGGGTGAATGAATGGATAGCGTTATAGCCTCCACTATTACCCTAACCATAGGCATTGTTGTAACAGGAGTAATGTTATCGGGGCCATTAAGAGAGCTTCTTTTGACGGTAGAGAACGGCATACATAAAAAGATGCTGTACAGGTTTGCCTCCGAAATAGATAGTTCCATATGCTCAGTATTAAACGGTGGATCAACGCTAAAAAGAGTTTATTCCCCCGGGGTTAATATTACAGTAAAAAAGGCTTATTCCGCCTATTTAGTCAGCATATACCACAAAGGCGTGAATATAAGTTACATATACCCCTTAAAGATTGTTTTAACAAGGAATACGATGCAAGAGGGCTACTACATTCTACGAGCTTTCAAGCGTAATACTACTATAATTGTGGAGGTGGAACCTGAAGATGGCTGAGGTCTCCAAGATGCTCTCTTTATCATCATACGTAATAACGGGGCTCCTCCTGATATCTATAACTACCTACGTAAGAGGCATGGTCACCGTGTACAAGGGTAAGGAAGCTCTTAGAGACCTGTTAGATGAGTTAAATGTTATAGTTAAACTAGTTGAGAAAACTAATGTTCAGGTACCCGTAAAGCTCCCTGAGCTAGGCATAGATTACACTTTAATCTTTTCGGATGGAAAAATAGAAGTTAAGTCTAAAACTTTAGTCAAATGGGAAAATCTACACACCAACGTTGGCTGGCACAACGAAACCATGCCTCTTCCCATCAGCATGGAAAACAAGGTAGAAGCATCAGCTGGGGATACTATAATAGTCTACAAGTCAGACGAAGGTGTGAAAATTGGAAGATCTCATTGAAACCATAATCTGCTTTACCATAGTCCTTGCAGCAGTTCTACTCCTACTAATCATAGATGTTAACCTAAGAGTCCACAAGCCAGCGTTCAACATTACAACGATAGTAAAAATAATAGGTGAGATGAATGGTTAAAGCCGCATCCATAGTATCCATAGACACGGTAATAGCCTCAACACTATCCATAATAGTAATCTCACTAGTGCTACCCGAACTCGCAAGCTTCGACGAGTTAGTAACAGTAAAATATGCTGAGGTCTGCAACAACCTAACGAGAATAGCTAAGAGCGGGGAGTTACTTAAAGCATACTGGAGAATACTATCCAACCCGGAACAGGGAGAACAGATGGCAAAAGAAATCCATATATTAATTGATGGAGAAGGAAGGCATAAGGTCGAGCTAAACAGCTGGTCAGCCGGAGTTGTAGGCACAGTCAGGGCTGAATACTACAATATAATAAAAGCTTACAACCATGAACTGACTATTAAAATAGCCAGGGGTCCCTAATGAGAGTTAAAGCGCTCTTGTATACACTATCAATCCTAGTTATCGCTATAAGCATGACGGTGTGGTCGCCCCAGTACACAGACTACTATGGAAGCAGGGCAAAGAGACTCCAAGGAATAATAAAAATCTATACGGAGTCCCAACTCGCCGAAGCAGATTACCTAATTTATATGAGAGCATACCTGGACAAGAAGATATATCAAATAGCAATCAACGGTCTAAACCCATACCTGTCCCTGAAACCCCCCTCAAACACCAATTACATAACATCAGAGCAAAAAGAACTAGAAAACAAGGGTATAAACTCTGAACTCCAAGTAAACGTTCTCATAGGGAAATATCTCTATGGGGCAAATAGAAACCAATGTAAAACAATACTATGTAAGAAACCTAGATACGGATGCGTTGGTATATGGGCCCTTATATCGTACAGCATGGAAGACTTATACAGCAATGCCACCCTAAAAGGAAAAAAGAAAATAAACGCCGCACATCCAGTTAGAATATATCTGCTATACGACATAGGAACCGAAACTAAAAACACAATCAAAGATAGCATAGTAGTAAGCAGCCCAGAAGCCAAACCGTGCCCAGAAGCCTTAAGAGTCAAGCATGAAATAATCCAAGCACTCCAAGAAGAAATCAGACCACTAATAATGGGATATGGAGAACTAAGACTGCAGGTAATAGCCACCGTCAAGGTAGTATCAAAAGTGAAATTACACTCTACACACCATGGAAATGATGGAACCACGTACACATACAGGTTTACATGCAAGATAGAGATAAACGCGAAAATCTATATAACAGACATTAAAAGCGACGCATTAATATACCATAAAGGTATAAGAAGGGTTACATGGACTGGAACACTGCATGTGGAGAAGCAGAAATCCAGATACAAAACCGTAGACCACCAAATACCAGAAAAAACAAGAACGTGCATTATAACCTTCTCCTATGTCATAGGATAAATATTAATGGAACCAGAAGTCTCCATATCCATAATGAAGGTTAAAGAGGTTATGACCCGAAGCGTAGAAACAATAGAGAAAGATGAAAACATATCCAAAGCCGCAAGGAAAATGAGGGAGAAAGGGATAAAAAGCCTACTTGTAGTCGACAACGGAAAAATAATCGGAATAATAACCACAACAGATATAATAAAAAAGGCTATGACCACCGGAAAAATAAACACAAAAGTATCCACAATAATGACCCCCCACATAATAACAATAAGTTGCGAAACACCGGTCAAAGAGGCAGCCAGAATAATGGTTGAAAACAAGATAAGACACCTACCCATCACAGACCAGGATAAAATTGTAGGAATAATCTCCGACAGAGACATATTAAGAGCACTGGTTTCAGAAAAATGAGCTGGTATAAATCACTACTCTACCCTAAAACCATAGCAGTCATAGGCGCCTCAACAAGGGAGGGAAGCATAGGACACCAACTTGTCAAAAGCATATTAGAAAACGGATACAATGGTGAAATATACCCTGTCAACCCAAAATATACCAGCATCCTCGGACTTAAATGCTATAAAAACATAAAGGAGATACCCCAGCAGATCGATCTCGCAATAATATCCATACCAGCAAAACACACACCAAACATTATTAGAGAAGCAGCTGGAAAGCTAAAAACAGCCATAGTAATCTCAGCAGGATTCTCAGAAGCCGGAAATAAGAACCTAGAAGAACAACTTGTAAAAACAGCAAAGGAAAACAATATCAGAATATTAGGACCAAACTGCGCAGGAATAATATCAAAACCTGCAAGCCTACACGCATCCTTCGAACCAAAAATATACGAAGGAAATGTAGCATTCATCACACAAAGCGGGGCACTAGGAGGAGCAGTTCTACCCGTACTACACAGAGAAAGAATAGGACTGTCACACTTCATATCCATAGGAAACATGGCAGACCTAGCACCCGAAGACTTCATACCATACCTAGCAAAAGACAAAAACGTAAAAGCAATAGCACTCTACATTGAAGGATTTAAAAACGCCAGGAAACTCTTCACCGAAATAAAAAGAGCAACCAAGAAAAAACCTGTAATAGTACTAAAAGCAGGAAGAACAGAAACAGGAATGCAGGCAGCCATCTCACACACAGCCAGTCTGACAACAAGCCACAAAATAGCAAAAGCAGCCATGAAACAAGCAAAAGCCGTAATAGCAAACCACGAAAAAGAAATGATAAACATAATTAAAGCAATAACCAAACAGAAGAAAAAATTCAAGGACATCATAATAATAACAAATTCAGGAGGACCCTCAGTAATACTAACAGATCTCCTCGAAGAAGCAGACATAAAAGTAAGAGAAACCCCACCCAACATAAGAGAAGCGTTAAAACCCCTCACAGGAATAAGCACAGCCAGAAACCCCATAGACCTAACAGCCACCGCAGGATACAAGGAATACCTAAAAACAATTAAAACAGTTGATAAAACAGATAGCCTCATAGTAGCAATCTGCATACCGCCAAAGTTCAAACCAGCAATGGAATTCGCAAAAGCGGTAATAGACGCAAAACCGAAAAACCCAATACTATGCCTAGTCGAGGGAGAAAACACACAGGAGGCAAGGGAAACTCTGGAAATAGAGGGATACCCAACCTACAGGACAACAAGAGACATAGCCGACGCCATCATAGCATTATACGTACTATGTAAAAACACAGAAATTGATTAATTTAACGAGTTCTATGTGTGTAAAAGATTTTTCAACCTCTACTTTCACCAGCTTTAAAAGCTGGTAAAAATAAAAAGTAACATAAGGTTGAATACCCTGATAAATTTGCCAGATAAAAATCCAACAGAAATAGCTGAAGCTGAGACGATTCCGTCATTCAGCCTAAAACAAGCCCTGAAAGAGTATATAGGCGAGCTTGACTGGGAGGTTAGGGAAAACGCGAATGAGAGCAGGGCTTACGCCAACTTTCTAAGCTTCTATCTTGATAAAATAATAAAAAGAAAGGATATTCTATCAGAATACCTCCCAGAGAAGCTCGTAGAGGAGCATCTCAAAGGCGAGATTCACATACATAAGTTACCACATAGTCTTCACATACCATACTGTACCGGATTTAACTATCAGAAAATACTATTAAACGGTTTGAAAACACCCACGGTCATATCAAAACCGGCAAAGCACCTAGACACAGCCGTATACCACCTTGTAAACTTCTTCTTCATAGTAGCCCAAGAATGGTCAGGAGCAACAGCAGTCTCAGCATTCGACCTCAACCTTGCACCATTCGTCCACTACGACAGGCTAAGCCTAAAACAGGTCAAGCAAATCCTACAGGGAATGCTATTCGAGCTGAACTACCCCTCAAGAATGGGGTACCAGTGCCTCTCAGAAGACACGAAAATACTAACTCCTGATGGCTGGAAGTCCTATAATGAAGTAAAAGAAGGCGACTTAATATACACCTTCAACCTGCAGTCGAAGAAGATAGAGCTAAAACCCGTTAGGAAGGTATTCATTTATAAACATAGAGGTGAGATGTACAGTCTCAAGAATAGGACTCAAAAACAGCTGGTAACGCCGAATCACAGAGTAGTATGGGTGAACTTCAATGATCACAATAGGATACGGTATAACCGGGTAGAGGAACTTGCCAGGTACAAGTCGCCGATACCGATACCAACAACAGCTTACCCGGAATTCGACAGCAGGAACTACCCCATAAGCGATGAAGAGCTGAAGCTCGTAGCTTGGTTCCTAGCTGAGGGCTCGATAGACACTTCCGGGGGAAGATTCAGAGTGCACATTTATCAGTCCAAGAGAGCAAATCCGGGCAAGTATCATGAGATATTAGAACTCCTTGACAAGCTAGGCATGAAGTACGCCACACACACCATCACTACGGGTTACAGCCCAACCAATGAAATAAGGCTTAACGCGGAATCCTCAAAGAGAGTACTCAAGCTAATCGGTGTAAAGGCTAAAAAGCCGCCTAAATGGCTTTACAAGCTGAGCAGAAGTCAAGCGAAACTTTTTATTGAGACTTATGTTAAGGGTAATGGAAACGTAGAGCCTAAGTCGGAGAGGATTAGGATCTGGACGACCGACAAGGAACTCAGAGACGCCCTAGTAGCTGTGGCAATCCTAGCCGGCTATAATGTTAGTGTTATAGAGAAGATATCAAAAAGTGATATAAGCAAAAAGAAACAATACCAGATATCCCTAACCACGACTAAGACTGATTACATACAGAGAATCGACAAAGTAGAATACGAAGGAGTTATCTGGTCCGTAAATACCGAAAATGAGACTGTAATAGCCACGAGGGAAGGGTGTGTATTCATAACAGGTAACTCACCATTCACAAACATAACCCTGATGATAGACATGATACCCGGAGCCTTAGAGGGAGAAGCAATACACGGAGGAAAAATAGTAGGGCAGTTCCAAGACTACATAGACGAGATAATCCTAGTAAATAAAGCCTTGACCGAACTATACCTGGAAGGAGACTCCAAAAACCAGCCTTTCACCTTCCCAATACCAACCCTAACGGTCACCGACAGGTTCGACTGGAACGGTAGGAGATGGGGAGACCTAACAGATACGATATTTGAGGCGCTGGCAAAAAGAGGCACATTCTACATCCTAAACGGATATACAACCGACGTCTCCGCCATATACTCCATGTGCTGCCGGCTAACCCTAGACATGTCCAAGGTAAACATGAACAACAGCTTAAAACTAGCCGTAAACCCACAGGTAAAGCCGGATGGTCTAAGAGGCATGTGGGCCATACCAGACGCAACAGGAAGCATCGGAGTAATAACGCTAAACCTCCCAAGAATAGCGGCAAGATCAGCTGGAAACTGGAGCATATTCATCTCACAAGTATATGAAAAAATGGAACAGGGAAGAAAAATACTATCCATATGGAGAACAACATACGAAAGAAACCTAAAAATAGGACTAATGCCCATGACAAACCTCTACCTACAGCACCTAGCAAACCACTACAGCACCATAGGCATAGTCGGCCTACCCGAAGCAGCGGCAAACCTCATGGGCTACAACGTCTGGAGAGAGGGGTCGAAGAAAGAAATGGCTGAAGCAGTAAAAGTAGAAAAGGAAATAGTAAGAGCAATAAGGGAGAAAACCGAAGAATTCGAAAAAACAGACGGCTACCTATACAACGTGGAGGAAATCCCTGCTGAGAGCACAGCATACAGGCTAGCAAAACTAGACATGGAAAGAATGAGGCACCTAGTAGAATCTGGAGACGCCCTCATACCAACAGAGGGAGGCGCACCATTCTACAGCAACAGCGTAGTACCATACTACGCAGACATACCAATAGCCTTAAGAGCAAAATGGGAGGGAGAGGTACAGCAGGAATTCACAGGTGGAGTAATGATGCACCTATTCCTCTACGAATCCCCAGACCCAAAAGCCCTAAAAAGAATGATCAGACACATACTAACAAAGACCAAAATAGTCTACCTAAGCATAACCCCAACAATAAGCGTATGCCGAAAATGCGGGTGGAACAATGTTGGAATATACGACCAATGCCCCAAATGCGAAAGCCAAGTAGACTGGTGGAGCCGAATAGTAGGATACTACAGGCCAGTACGAACATGGAACATAGGCAAAAAGGCTGAGTTCAACATAAGAGTACAGTACGATGGGAAAAACCAGAAAACAATCAGAGCAATGAAATACAGAATATAAGATGAAAACAATAAAAATAGCCGGATATAAAACACTAAGCCTGGTAGACGTATTAGAACACCCCTCATTCACCATCTGGACCACGGGATGCAACCTCAAATGCCCCTGGTGCTCAAACACCCCGGTAGTGGAAGGCAAGAACGCCAGACACATAACACTAGAAGAAGTATTAGAATTGCTAAGAGACTCACAAAAACTCATAGACTACCTACACATAACAGGAGGAGAACCCACACTCCAACACCAAGCCCTAGTTACACTCTTCCAAACAGTAAAAGCGGAAACAAACCTAAGAACAAGCTACGACACCAACGCGTCAATCCCCGAAGCAATAGAAAAACTCCGACCATACACAGACCACGTGGCAATCGACATTAAAGCACCACTAAGCAAAATAAGCAAGTACGCCAGGGCAGTAGGCCTCCCCGAAAAAAGGACGGCTAAAACCATAGAGAAAATCAAGCAAGGCATCAAGGCAGCACTAGACACACCATTCCTAGAGTTCAGAACGACAATGGTGCCAGGCATAATAGAAAAGAAAGACATAATAGAAATATCAAAGACAGTAGCAGAATACGCAACAAACAGAAATGGAAGAACAGTATACATAATACAACAATTCATCCCATACCAAAACGTAAGAGATCCAAAGTACAGGTCCGAAAAGGCAACCCCCATACAAAAAGTATTAGAGGCGGGAAGACAAGCCTCAAAAACAGCAGACGTAGAAGTCTACATAAGAACAATAGAAACCGGAACCCAGAGAATCCCCCCGCCCAACAATAAGCACCAAAACACGGCAGAATCCATAAACACCCCTACAACCATCACACGCGAAAAAGCCTAACTACCGTGAGAACACCGGCTGAGATCAACGCAGACACGGGAAATGTAAGTATCCATGACAACACGATTTCAACAATTTCCCTCACATTAATCTTCATCCTCCTCGCATACCCAACCCCAACGAGGGAGGCAACGAGAATCTGACTACCAGACAATGGGAGGCCGATAAGAGTAGCGGCGAAAGTAAGCAGACCAGTGGAAAACTGGGCTGAAAGAGCCATACCCGGCGTCAACCCGACGACAGACATCCCGACATTCGCAATAACTCTCCTACCAATAGTCAGAAGCCCAAGCATCATCCCAAAACCGCATAAAAGCCTGACAAGCGCCGGATTACCGATAACATGCAGTATAAAAGCAGTAGCATTACCAATATCATTGCCACCCCTAGAAAAAGAGGTCCACGCCGAACTCAAAGTAAGAAGAACAGCCATAACAAGCTCAGCCCTCTCCCTCATAGTCACACCAGCCGCCCTACGCAGAACAAAAACCTTCAACAAAGAATAGACAACATAGGAAATGGCAAACCCGAACAGAGGAGAAACAAGCATACCAGCAATAATCTTAAACACAACACCCCAGTTAACACCTGAAAGCCCCATCGAAAGCACCCCCACCCCTATAGCAGAACCTATAACAGAGTGAGTCGTGGAAACGGGAAACCCAAGCAGAGAAGAAACAGTAAGCCACAAAGCCATCGCAACAAGAATCGCCAAAGCATAATCAAAACCTACATCAAAAGCCAAAATCCCCCTGCCAATAGTCTCCTCAACCTTCCTACCAATAAGCACAGCCCCCAGAAAATCACAAACACCACCAATAAAAGCAGCCTTCCAAACAGAAATAAACCTCGAACCAGCCACAGCAGACATAGTCTCATCATTAGCGCCAATACTCAAAGCTATATAAAGCGAGGACAAAACCATCAGCAAAACCCCCAGCATAACACAATAGGATAACCCAAACTCCTATTTTAAATTAATACAGCAACACCAAAGAAGACCCCAGCCGCACAGCTACAACACGCCAAGCTCCCTAAGCAGCCTTCTCTTAGCCAGCTCACAGTACCCCCTATCAATCTCAACACCAATACCCCTCCTACCCAGCCTGGCACAAGCCACAAGAGTAGTACCACTACCGAGAAACGGGTCAAGCACAGTATCCCCCACAAAGCTGAAAAGCTTAATACACCTCCTAGGAAGCTCCACCGGGAAAGGAGCAGGATGGCCGACTCTCCTCCTACTCTCACCAGGAAAAGTCCACAAACCATTAGTCCACTCAACAAACTCATCCCTACTTATATCCGAAACACCACTCCCACTAGTCTTCCTCCACCTCTCCCTATAAAAAACAACAATAACCTCAACAGGAGCAATAACATACGGAGCCCTAGCACTAAGCCATGAACCCCAAGCAGTCCTCCTAGAAATATTCCCCTCATTCCACACAATCGTCGAATGATAACGCCAACCAACCTCCTTAGCAATAGCAACAACATCAGCATAAACACTCTGCTGCCCACCCCTATTCTTATCCAGAGGAACATTCAAACACATCCTACCATCCACCCTAACAACCCCCAAAGCCCTCTCCAACCACCTCCTAGTAAAATCAAGATACTGATCATAAGGAATATCATCCCTAAACGAACCATAACGAACATCAACATTATAAGGAGGAGAAGTAACAATCAAATCAACAGACTCATCCTCCAAAAGCCCGGTCGACAAAAAATCATCATTAATAATCACAATACCCAAATCCAAAACCTCAAAATAAACCCCCATA
>JAOZGB010000005.1 GCA_027491935.1 Thermoproteota archaeon
GCTATTCCTACATGGGCTCTTGACTGGTATTCTTCGTTGCTGAAGGCCCTCCAGTCCTTGCCAACATCTACCATTCTCTCGCTAATTATCCTCCCACACTCTACGCAGACGAGCTCTCCAGTGTCAGGGTCGCTTGCTACATCGCTGCTCCCACAGGTGGGACAGCGAATATGTTTTCTAAGGTTTTCGACTAATTTAATAACACCTCCAAGTAGAATAGAATTTTAACCCCTACTTAAATTTTACCGTAACCCTACGTGAAGAGCTGCCAGAGCAGGGTTGAAACGGAAGCTCCTGAAACGCTCATGATAAGATTGACTACATGGTTATTAACCTTTGCCGATCCCCTAACAAGAATCGCTTTTTTACCGCAGTGAAACTCCCTTTCGGTGAGTTTCCCACACTGGGTACAGCGGTATATCGCCTGTATGCTACCACCGACAATGCTGTCTATTATGCTCCCAGCTGCCCCTGCCGACATTATAATAGGTATATGCTCCGGCCTCGCCACGTTTAAAAGAACAGCAAGGATTCCTATTAGTAACGGGCTTAAAAACGAGGTTAATATGCCTAGTGGAGAGACCCCACCAGGCGTTCCAGGTGGTACTTTCTTCTTAAGTTTTGTAATTAGTCTTGGAGGTGATGGATTAAGGACTCCAATTTCATTACTTAAAGTGTCTGATAAGCCTGCTGAAACAGATCCCATATAAGCTATCAGATATATTTCTTTTTTGGACATGAACTCAAGGGATGCTGAAACAAGCGGTATCAAGCCATTGGCAAATACGTTACTCCATCTTCTAGCTCCTCCTTTAAACTCTGCTACGCCTCTTCTAAGTTTTTCTTTATACTTGTAGTGTGTGAAAAAGCCTGCTGTAAGGTGAAATGTTAGGATAAGAACGTAAAGCTTCCATCCTCCCAAGGTGAAAATACCCACTCCGACTATCATCCCAGCTATTAGGCCGGACTTGTCAACCAGCTTCTTTCTATAACTTAAGAGTCCTATTAAAAGGCATACTATTGTCCCTACTGCCAGTCTTGCTATGATGTCCAATTCCGGTCACCCTTCTAGCTAGGTTAATGCTTAAAACTGTTACGTCAAGGCTTACCTCTCTTACACCAAGACATTAAGATATCTCTGAGAAATGATATAGCATCATCAAGAGCCCTTTCGGGAGCTCCAGGAATGACCGGGGAAGCCTCTGCAGTTATAAGGTAGTAGTCACGATCGGGATATTTGGTAAGATGAAGTTTAACTACAACTTCGTGGTGTCTAGCGCCATAAATTCTCTTGTACTTGTATGATAGTGTTATTTTGGTTTTATTGTCTTCGGCATATTTCTTCCTTTCAATTTCGCTTACACTCTGAGTGTAACCTCTATAGCTTGATAGCTCCGATTCTACAAATCCTAAGAAAAACTCTTCATCAACCAGCGGTACTCTAACAGGCATGGAGTAAGTTCTAACTCCATACGCTTTAAACTTAGCTCTGACATCGGTTTTCACTTTTTTCCGCATCCTTGAAGGGACTATCTTAAGAGAGGCTGTAACAGCGAACTTGGCAGATGCTATTGTAGAAACGACCAGTGAAAGGAAGACAGCTATTATGGGCCAGTACCACTCAACTTTCTCCCTTACAAGTATTGTTGAGCTGAAAGCCACCATCCCCCTGTAAATTATTAGCCCCACGAAGTAGCCTAGAAATCCACCTATCATACTTGTCATTATTGACTCCATTATAAATATTGTAGATATGTACCTTGGATTTAATCCTAGATTGGAGAGTAATCTGGCTTCATTCATTCTTTCATACACTGTATTTAGGGTTACAGCGGCGACATTAGATATTACTATTAGCATCGGGATTAGAAGGGGGCCTAACCCTCTAATTTCAAGTTTTTCACCTATATAGTAGAGTTTAACCGTCTCATCATGATGCAAGTAAACATTATACATTCTCATGGATGCAAGCTTGTAGGATATCTTGGATAATGTTTCATAGTTTGAAAAAACATATATACCGGATGTTTTTAATGGGACGGATTCGATAAGTGCCGTGCATGACTGGGTGCTGACTATTATCGTTTCCTCCGGTTTGCATCTTTCTCCGCTGTTCGGGTCCTTAATTGGTAAGAATAAAGTTCCATCAGGATCCACAACTGACTTAAGTTCGGTGTCACTTACAACTAGCCGAACCGTCAGGTTTAACGCCCATATGGCACCCCCGGGCTCTCGTGCATAGACCTGGATGGTGTCGCCAACTTCTATTCCCATTGACTTGCTAAGTTTTTTAGAAATGATGACCCAGTCTTCAATCTCAGACTTTGAGCTGAATAGAATTTCTGCTATCTTATTTGATAGCCCTATAACACCGTAGATACCAGCAGTTCTTCCATTGTACTTTATTTCCACTTGTTCTGCGGGGTAAGTTGGAAAAGTCTCCATTTTAACGTGGAATTCCGCTGTTTTATAGTACCCCCTTAACCAGTTTGTTTCCTCCAGAGGTATTGGGGTAGAATCAAATGTCTGCGAAGGTACTACGAGGTACGCCATATCGTCTAGGTATTGAATGTTTAAGTTCTCAGTTTTAACCCCGTAGACGACGGAAAACGAGGTCATATCGGTAAACGCGGCAGCCAATATTGCTATGCTTAGTATTGTAAAAAATGCCCTTATCTTCCTCCTCTTAAGATTTCTTATAGCTAAAGATGAGAAAACAGTTATTAGATCCTTAAAGGAAACCAGTCCTTCAACCTTAAATTCTCTTGCTAGCCTGTTGGGAAGCCTGAAGAGAAGGTAGTAAGTGACTGCCATAGATAATAGCAGAGATATTATGTATAGGTGAGGCACTATGAATCTAGTGCCGGGGAAGAAAAAGTACAACAATATTGACATAGAAATGGACGATAAGATATACGCTTGGACAAGCTTTTTCCTCTCCTCCTCATAAATAAAATATGAGAATAATACTGAGAATAAAGATACATACACGGGCAGAGCTAACGCGCTGGATCTTGCTTTTATCCTCATTAACTCTATCCTTCTAGGTATTTCCCAGCTCGCAATATGATAAGCTTCATAGATGGGTTCCTTGTGCTGGAGGAACGAAAGGTTTGTCGACACCGCTATCTTTGAAAGAAGCCTTTCAGCCTCGTTTAGCCGCTCCTTTTCAACAGCCAGGTAAAAACCGGCATTCTCCATAGATGAGATTAGGGATCTGGTTTTAGAAATGGAATCTTCAGCTCTTTTAATATTCCAGGAGATCATAAGGGGCTCTAAGTTTATCATCAGTCTTTCCCCCTGATTTACACTAAAGCTTCCTCCTGATTCG
Source organism: Thermoproteota archaeon (assembly GCA_027491935.1). GTDB lineage: Archaea > Korarchaeota > Korarchaeia > Korarchaeales > JAOZGB01 > JAOZGB01. Next base: position 3,332 of record JAOZGB010000005.1, read on the forward strand.
CCCCGTATTTCTATTTCGAAGGATGTAAAAAAGCTACCGACTGAGATATTCAGGTACAAGAGATCCGCCCTTAACTCAACGTTTCGACACGGAACCAACACTGTTTTCCTATCAAATTCTATGTATCTTATCTCGTCTCCTCTTTTGTATTTGTAGGGTGGATTTCCGAAGGTTTTGACCGTATAGAATTCCCCTAGATCTATCGATGTGTTTACTGTAAAGGCGTAGTAGTCGGGAAATCCGGCTTCAACATCCCACAGAACCCCTTCCAAAACTATGGATCCACCTGGTATTACTGGTATTGTAATGTTTCCAAGGCCGGCCTTGTAAATGGTCTTTGATCTAATAAGAGGGGAGTCGAAGCCGGGTGTTGACGGCGAGTCGTAATATGAATATATGTAGTAGTCACCTGGTTCCACAGGGATTTCGAAATCCCCATTCCTATCTGAGACTCCTTGATATTTTCTTAAATTCTCCGAATTCAGGAGAATAATAGTGACGTTTGAAACAGGCTTTCCAGAATAAAAGTCTATTGTCCTACCTGAAATTGTCTGGATACTCCGGGATTCTATTGTCAAGCTATTAAAAGCTAGAGCCAAGACTATTATCAGTGGAACCCTAACATTCATTGAGTATTACTATGAGGCGGTTATAATTTTAAATCATGATCTACAAATTATAGAGGAGAATGAAGCTATCTGAGAAACAGGTAAAATTGTTAGAGGCCTTTAGAAGGCTTAGATTCCTGTTAAGAACCGGATCTATCTTGATAGTGGAGGGGGCTAGAGACAAAGCAGCTTTAGAAAGCCTTGGAGTAGAGGGAAGATATATGTATGCGTCTACGTTTATTAGTAAGGTTATGAATGATGGAGAAAAAGCTTTAGGATCATGGAGGTCATTTATTATCCTAACAGATTTCGATAGGGAAGGGGGAAAACTCCACTCTACCATCAAGACTCTCATAATACAATATGGAGGCCATGTTGATGAAACCGTCAGAAACATGTTAGCTTTAATTGAGGGTTTCCCGAGGCAGATCCAGGGAGTTGCGCACTGGATTGAAAGGAATTTCTGCGACGTTGAAAGGTTCAGCATGATGGTGAAGAATGAGGGAGGCTATTAAAATATATATTCTTCATTATGGAGAATGCGACCCTAGGAAGTGTACAGGTAAAAAGATGGAGAGAATGGGCTTTGGAGTTGTAATTAGAGACTTTAAACGTGTTCCTCGGGGGGTTGTTCTTAACCCGTTTTCAAAAATCGCCCTTAGCAGGGGGGACAGGGAGGTAGCTGTTAAGAGAGGGCTAATTGTTGTGGATGCGTCTTGGGCAAAGCTTAAGCCTATGAAGTTTCCAAGGGGTGTTCAGAGATCATTGCCATTCCTTATCGCAGCCAACCCTATCAACTTTGGTAAACCAGCGAAACTTTCTAGTTTGGAGGCTACCGTTGCTGCATTGTATATAATGGGTTTTAAAACGTTGGCTGTGAAGCTTGCTTCAATATTTAAGTGGGGTATAGTCTTTGTTAATATGAATAAGGACTATTTAGAAGCTTACTCACACGCTGAGAATAGCCATGAGGTTATCGAGCTTCAAAAGAAATTTATTCTTCAACTTTGACCTCTTTGGGCAGCTTATCCCCATATTTTCTGAGGAATTCCCTTTCTACTTTAGTATTTCTTTGTGTGGATTTGAACAGTATAGGTATCCCCTCAAGTATAGGGTACCATCTTTTACATTCTTCACATAAGAGGAGCCCTGCATTTATCTCGTACGTCTGGCATTCTTCACATGTAGAGATATCAATCTCTGCTAAGTTGCTACTTAAAACATGAAATGCACAATATTTTTCGCATCGTCTAGCAGCAAAAAATTTACCAACATCCTTTTCTTTCTCTATCACCCAAACTTTTAAGGGAAAGTTTTTGCAGTCGGGACATACCAAAACATCAAGATCCCTGTATTTCATTTTGACATCTCCTCTATTATCTTAACAATTCTGTCCCTCAACCTTTCCATGTCAACCTCAGCTTCGGACCTCCAGCCAGCGAATAGTTTCCCTCCTCTTTCCTCGACGTATCCATCCCTAATAAGCTCTCCAAGGCAGATTTTAGCCTCCGCCCTGCCAACCTTTTTCTCCATAAGCTTGAAATAATCTTCTTTGTCAACAGCGTCCTGTTTCAAAACAATTAAGGAAAGAATAATAGTTAGAGCTGCGAGCGCGTTACTATCTAGGGGGGTGAGTTTAACGCCTGAAATTGGGCGTAAGGGTTTTATGACTATTCTATTGCCCCTTTTTATCCTCTCCACCTTAAGTCCAAGGTCTTTTATCACCTCATTCAGTTTTTCAAGCATGTTATCTATCTCAGGACCGAACATTTTCTTCAGAGTTGAATATTTTACCCCTTCAGCCCTCCCGGATCTAACAATTATGGAAATAAACAGGTTTTTCAGGCTATCTTCCACCTTAATCTTGAGGGGGTGACTCTAAAATTTAAAGATTAAACATTGAAGTCCCCGATGAAACCGAAAATTTGAACCCGATGAAATCTTAATATTGGAGGAGGGGTTACTATAATTGAGGTGAAGATCTTGTCTTGGCGGAGGCGTAAAAGGAGGTTCCCAGAAGATTTTGAAGGGGAATGGGATATTTTTGAGTATTTTAGAGAGATGATGGAGGAAATGTTTGAAGATATGATTTCCTTCCCAGAGAACCTTGTAAGAGAGCGTAAGACACCGTATGGAACAATTAGAGAAACAGGACCCATTGTCTATGGTTTTTCATACAGCATAGGGCCTGACGGTAAACCTGTCTTCAGGGAGTTTGGGAATGTAAGGCCTGGAATAGCTGGGAGGCCTGTGGTAAGTGATAAGAGGGAGCCGTTGGTCGACATTATGGAGGAGGACGACGAGATAGTGATTATAGCGGAGCTTCCAGGGGTGAATAAGGAAGACATAGAACTTGAGATGAGAGAGGACAGTATCCACATAAAGGCTGAAAGAAAAGACAGGAAATATGAAACTGTGAAATCCATACCAGTACCGGTGGATCCAAAGACTTCTAAAGCCTCGTTTAATAATGGTATATTGGAGGTAAGAGTTAAAAAGAAGGAAACTAAGAGGGGAACTAAGATAAAGATTGAATAGGAGGAAGCTTGCCCTCCACTTGTTTTATTATCAGGTCTACTGACGGATAATTAAACCCTGAAAGTCCGTGTAGAAAAGCGTTTCCGCTTATAAGTACTAGACCGCCCGTTCTTGAAATTACCTCTTCCATATTGTACATCACAAGCTCCTGAGTGGTGTCTCCCCCTACAAATATCAAGCCATTTCCTGCTATCATCTTAGTAAGTTTGAGGCCGTTTCCAAATCCTAACTCGTACATCCCAAGAGGGCCAGCCCTTATTCTTATTTCCTTCTCCTGAAGCATGTCCGCATACAGATATACAGTTTCAGGCCCTATATCGACTATTAGACCATTTGTATCTCCCAGCCTCTCTAATGGAATCACCTTCGGTATCTTATCTTCTAGCACGACAAAATCTATTGGATGTTTAACGTCAAATCTTCTAACTATCTCCTTGGCAATCTCGAGCTGTTCTGGTTTAAGATGAGTTTTAACATACTCTTCGTTTCTGCTTCCTATGTCATATCCTTTCGCTAAAAGAACCAATTGTGCAGGGATGCCCCCGGTGAACGCATCCATCCTTTCAAGTAGTCTGAACATATAGTCTGCCTTTTCAAACTTACTTCCACCTATTATTATCCCACATGTTTCACTGGAATGGTTTATGTCCCATATAGCTTTCAGCTCATATGTTGATCTAATCCCAACGTAAGTCTTACCTATATAGGGTAGCATCATTAGGCTTGTATGACTCCTATGCCATACAGGTATCGCATCGTTAACACAGGTCTTTATTACCCCCTTAAAAAATCTGTAAAGCGCCGCCTCAGAGCTAAAGTAGTACTCATCCTCTAAAAGTCTAACATTGTCCATTAAAATGATCTGCCTAACATCTAGCTTCAAAATTTTCTCTCTTGTTTCCCTTGCTAACATTTCGCTTGCTGGGATATACTCTATGTCTATTTCGGATGGTAGTAGCTTCCTTAGTATGATCCAATGCTGCTTGAGTGGTATTAGCTCTGGTTCGCCCGGCCTCCCCTGATGCGCTAGGACTACAAGCCCAGCATATTCAGAAAGCAATTCTAGTACATGAGCATACACGTCGAGTCTTAAGCTATTTTCCACAATTCTACCGTTTTTCAGAGGAACATTAATGTCTATCCTCATAAGTGTAGGCGTTTCGAGCTGGGATGCAAGGTTTACAAGTCTACATCTTCTCGTAGCCATATAGTAGTCTACAGGCATCACCACTCTATTTCACCTACTACTTAAATTGTTTAAGACAATCCCTACCAAGCCTCTTGACGTCGCACCTACCACCTTCGCTCTAATGAAAGCGCCTAAACTAGCTTTGCGAATTATGATTGGCCTGTACATATCGGTTCGAGCTATAAACCAGCTACCGCTGCTCTTGACGACTAACGCGGTAACATTCTTCCTCAACAGCAGCTTGTTCCTCTCATATTTAATTCTTTGAGAAATTTCTGTAAGTCTTTTGCTCCTTCTTTTAATCACATGTGTAGAGAGCTGCTTCATGCTGGCTGCTTTGGTTCCAGGTCTAGGTGAGAAACGAGATATGTTAACTATTTCTGGCCTGACGGTTTCTATCAGCCTAACTGTATCCATAAAGTCCTGATCCGTTTCTGAGGGGAATCCGACTATTATATCAGTGGATAGGGTTCCGTAGGGATGAACCCTTCTTACAGTTTCAACGATCTTTAAAAAGTCTTCCACGCTGTAGTTTCTGCCCATTAACGATAATACCCTGTTGCTTCCACTCTGAACAGGCACGTGGAAAAATTTGTAAAATTTTTCGTCCTGAAGGATTTCAGCTAGCTCCTCTATCTTATCGACAATGTGAAAAGGATTAAGCATACCTACCCTAACGCGAAAACTGCCTTCTATGTGTGCTATGGCTTCTAACAGATCGATAATGCTCAAGCCGATGTCTTTACCGTAGGCTGAAACATCCTGACCGGTTAAGTAAATTTCTCTGGCACCTTTCGCAATGTAGAACCTTACTCTCTCTACTATACTGTTCAAAGGGAAGCTTTTAAGTCTCCCTCTTGCAAATCTTGTTATACAATATGTACAGGAGCCTAGACATCCTTCTTCAACGGGAATGATAGCTGTGACACCGGAGGGCTGCAACGTTGGGAGGCATGTTTTAATAGGTTCACCGTAATAATCTGAGAAATCAACACCGTTTAAAGCATGGATACAGGCATCTACAATTTTGTCTATCGCCCTAGGCCCTAGAAACACATTAGAGTACCTTTTAAGAAGGTTCTTCTGAGTTGCCGCCATACATCCAGCTACTACCAAAGGTTTCCCGGTAGAGGCGAGCTTTCTAGCATAGTGAATCATTTTACTCTCAGTTGGTCCTTTAACATTACATGTATTAAGGATTATTACATCAGCCTCCTCTGGGGTTTCGACTTTTTCAAATCCTGATTTCAGGAGTATGCCTTCCATTATCATTCCATCGGCTTTGTTCATCGCGCAACCAAAGCTTATTATATAGTATTTAACCGCGTTCATACCGGTAATTTTATTAAGGCCATCCTGTATTATGATATTTTCTCACAACAAGGTTGATGAAGATGAAGTTTAGAGTTAGAAACCTGGACATGGCGTTGGGCGACGTTAGAATCTTAATGAATGCTGAAGACGCTGAAAAATATGGGATATGGACAAATAGTAGGGTTAGGGTTTCAACGGATGGAAAATCCATAGTTGCCATTGTTAGCATAACCAGTGGGGACATAATCAAAAAAGGAGAGATAGGCTTATTCTCCGAAGCATCTAGGAGCCTGGAGGTTGGCGATGGTTCTTACGTTTATGTTAAGGGTGTAGAGGCCCCCTCCTCTGTAAAATATTTGAAGAACAAGTTGAGGGGAGAGGAACTTTCGGAGGAAGAGATATTCAATCTTATAAATGATATCAAAGAGGGGCTTGTAAGCGACGCTGAACTAGCCGCGTTCGTAACCGCTCTCGAATTTCATGGTATGTCTACAGATGAGATCGTCAGCCTCACAAGGGCGATGGCTGAAGCTGGTAATAAGCTCGAATTTGGTGATATAACAGTTTTTGACAAGCATGGAATCGGCGGGGTACCCGGAACAAGTAAGGACACCCTTATAATTGTTCCAATCGTGTCCGAGGCTGGTTTGCACATCCCTAAAACAAGCACTAGAGCAATAACAAGTCCATCGGGAACCGTGGACACGATGGAGGTTTTAGCTCCTGTAGATTTAACCGCGGAGGAAATCGTTGAAACTTGTTTAAAGGTTAAGGGGACGATAGCGTGGACTAAAACTGCAAACATCTCACCCGTAGATGATATACTCATTTCCAGAGTTGAGTTCCCTCTTTCACTAGACCCGGAACCACTAATGTTCGCATCTATTCTTTCGAAAAAGCTTGCAGCATCAGTTAGAAACCTTGTCTTAGACATACCCACGGGTGAGGAAGCAAAAGTGGAGACTGTGAAAGAGGCTACTGAGATGGCGAACAAGTTTAGAGAAATAGGATCGAGGCTTGGGATAAATATTGAGGTAGCAATATCGTATGGCGGCCAACCTGTGGGTAGAGCCATCGGGCCGGCTTTGGAGGCAAAGGAAGCATTGATATGTTTAATTACGGGCGGAAAATGTTCAAGAAGCATAGTTGAAAAAGCCGTCTCTATTGCAGGCCTACTATTAGAGATGGGTGGCGTAGCCCCCCCAGGTAAGGGTGAAGCCGCTGCATGGCATATCCTAGAAAGCGGAAGGGCCTACGAAAGGATGAAGATGATAATTAGGGAGCAGGGTGGTGATCCAGATATCAAACCGGAGGACATAGAGATCGGGCAATATAAATATTCCGTCAAAAGTCAAGTTGAGGGGTTTGTCACTGCGGTATCGAACAGAGCGTTTGTGGAGATAGCAAGAGCGGCGGGGGCTCCAAGAGATAGCGGTGCTGGCATTTATCTCTACGTTAAGAGAGGCGATAAGGTAAGCATCGGGGATACCCTTTATGATATTTATAGCAGCAGCGAGACTAGACTCGAGGAGGCTATCAAAATTGCCTCGAGTAGGAAGCCTATAGCTGTTGAGGGCATGATTCTTAAAGTAGTTAGGGATAAGTTCATACTTGAATAGAATTTTAAAGCATATTGGATATTCAATATATAGATTGAACAAACCGTATGCTATTCTCGCCGTGTTATCTTTATTGGTTCTGTTTTGGATTGAGGGAGGTTCATTTATTGTTTACCCGTGTCAGAATTCAACTGGAGAATTAAGCGGTAAAATAAGGCTGTTAGAGGATCTGGATAGCCTTAAACGAGATCTCAAAATTCCCAAAATAACAGGTATAGATGTATCACGTTATTTAGAAAGGATAAACTCGTTGGAGCACCGTGTGATAGCGGGGGAAATTAGTATTGAACAGGCCATTTCAGAATATGACGTTCTACGGGTTGAGATCTACCATGTAAAGATAGAGGGAATTAAGCGTCTACTCGTATATATCCTAATTGCGGAGGTCTTCACAATTATTCTGATATCGATGGTAATTGCCAAAATTTAGAGTTTAATACGCGGCGGGGGCCCCTGTTTCACCTTTCTTACCCCTACTTGGAGTGGAACTCTAACTTTCCTCTCCTCCCTGCTTCGAACTTTTACAATCCCAAGATACACCGCACAGCTTACACAGTAGTATTTAGTCTCTTTTCTCGTCGATATGAAGGTTCCCTGTTTCCTTAGCTCCCTCGCCAGCGAGCTATCTAAGACCGAGTACCTCCTTGTAACTTTAACCGCTTTATCGGCTGGTATTACCTTGTTACATTGGTAGCACTGAACCGTCTTCTGATGGCCAGCTCCGCTAAGCTTTCTACCTCTGTTCCTTCTCTTTTTAGCCATTTCAATAGTGATAGCCTAACCCTTAATCATAAATTTTTCTTTACTTAACTTTTATTTTAAACCCACAAACAGGACAGTAGGCAACGGACCTTTTCTTACGTGGATTAATATAAAGTATCGAAGAACACTTTTGGCATGTTATTTCTTCCAGTTCCCCCTTACTACCCTTAACCTCTACCTTTATACCCATATTTATCCACCAAAATGTAAAGAAGGGGTGAAGGAAGTCTATTGCTCCGGTTTGTACTCTAGCTCAATCTCTATTACGCTGACGTCTCTTCTTGTTCCATTCTCTGCTAGGATTTCCTCTGTCCCTATTCTAATGTCTCTTACCTCCAGTCGGCCTGGGAGGTACTTTTGTCTTGCTATTTCCGCCACATCAACTGCTCTTGAGATCGCTCTTCCACGTGCTTTTAGTACTATTCTGTTTATTCCCTGGTTTATTTGGAGAATTGTAGCCATCACGTAGTTGATGGCCGGCTTGTTTCCTATGTATACGGTTCCTACTTCTGCGGACATTCATGTCACCCTGGTTTGTTGTTGGTTCTTGGCTTCATATCCATCCTTGCTTTTTTTAAATGTTTTACTTCCCGAGTAGTTTCTTAAGGGGAATGATTTTTCTTCTACCAGATGAGGATACCCTCTCAATTAAAATGGGGAGAACACCTGCCTCGAGCTCGAGCTCAGCTATTTTCTTCGGGTTTTTGATGTTTTCAGGTATATCTTTCAGGAGGGGTTTTGCCCCGGCTTCAAGCTGCTCGGTTCTAATCCCTATTATCCTTGTCCTCTCGTAAATTGTGAGGTATGGAGGTCCTAAGTCTTCCTCGGTTTTCTTTTCCTTTGCCATTGGGATCTACTCTATTTTTGATGATGCTATTATATCGTCAATTCTTAATATTGTTTCTGCTGCCTCAGCTGCGGACTTTATTGCTTGCAGTTTTACTCTTGCAGGTTCTATGACTCCGAGTTCGACCATGTCCTCGACCTCGCCAGTAAAGATGTTTATTCCTGCGTTTTTCATTCCTTCATGGTGTTTCTTCACGAGTTCAGCCATCTTAGTGACGGTGTCAAACCCTGAATTTTCTATTAGGGTTCTTGGTATGACCTCTACAGCGTCGGCAAACCTTTCGATAGCCTTCTGTTCTTTGCCTCCGACTGATTCGGCATAATCTCTTAGTTTCATCGAAATTTCAGCTTCGATCGCGCCTCCTCCTGGTACTATGGTTGCATCTTCTATGACGTCTTTTATTACTGATAATGCGTCATGGATTGATCTTTCTGCTTCATCTGTTACCTGTTTGGACCCACCCCTTATAAGAATAGTTACTGCTTTCGGGTTTTTACACCCTTCAACAAATACTATTTTGTCTTCTCCTACTCTTCTCTCCTCTACTAGCTCTGCTACACCGAGATCCTCTGATGACAGGTCTCTAAGATTAGCTACTATTTTCCCACCTGTTGCTTTAGCGAGCTTTTCCATGTCAGACTTCCTAACCCGCCTTACGGCTGATATACCATATTTTGCAAGGTAATGCTGGGCTACGTCGTCTATCCCCTTCTGGCAGAAAACAAAGTTAGCTCCTACGTTCTTTATCTTTTCTACCATTTCCTTTAGTAGTTCTCTCTCTTGCTCCATGAAGGCCCTCATCTTCTCAGGAGATGTTATGCTAAGCTTAGAGTCGAACTCTAGCTTTTTGATTTCCAGAGCGCTTTCTATAAGAGCTATCTTAGCATTTGGCACTCTCTTTTTCATACCTGGATGAACTATCTCTTTATCTATGACTACACCATTAATAAGTTTGGTGTCAGTAAGTGTGCCTCCCTCCTTTTTCTCAATTTTAACATCGTCGAGGTCAACAATTCGTCTTCCGTCTCTCTCTTGCACAACCCTAAGTGCTGCTTCGGCCGCCAGGTCAGACAGATATTCTTTGTGGATACCACTTGTTTTCGAGCCTAGGGCTATCATTGCAACCTTCTTCAAAACATCTCTGTCGTCCCATTTCACTTCGATTGCAGAGTCCCTTACAATTTCAAGCGCCTTCGCTGCTGCAAGCTTATAGCCTTTCACTATGATGGTTGGATGTATGTTTAGCTCTAGAAGCTCCTGTGCGTTTCCAAGGAGCTCTCCCGCCAGAATGACGGAGGTTGTGGTTCCATCTCCAGCCTCTTGATCCTGTGTTTTCGCGACTTCAACCAGCATTTTTGCTGTTGGATGTTCAACCTCGATCTCCTTCATAACGGTTGCTCCATCGTTGGTTATCACCACATCCCCGAAGGAGTCAACAAGCATCTTTTGCATCCCTTTAGGGCCAAGGGTGGTTCTAAGAACTTCCGATAAAGTTTTAGCTACAGTTATATTTTGCAGCATGGCTTCCCTGCCTCTTGTCCTCCTGGTCCCTTCCTTCAAAACGAGAACTGGTATACCCGCTGGCACCTCTTTAGCTTTCGACTCAGCCATTGCTTATCACCTCACAAATAGTATTTCAAAAGTGTTTTTCTCTATACATTATTAGATGCCTAAGGGAAATTAAAAACTTTGACAAAGGTGGGATGCTATCATTTTTTAGGTTAAAACGCTTATATGAACATTTAGATTGAAAGATGTTTTTGGACTGTTGCCAGAGCCCCTTAAAAATTTGCTAAAAACGAAGGGGTATGTTAGGCCTACAAAAATACAGAAGTTGTTAATACCTAGAATATTATCTGGGAGCAATGTTTTAGGTATCGCTCCAACAGCATCTGGGAAAACGGAGGGAGCCTTGCTTCCAGTTCTTACAAAGGTTTATACAGAGCAGGAAACCTCAGGATTTCGAATATTATATATCACACCCCTGAGGGCTCTAAACAGAGATTTGCTTAGGAGGCTAGTTGAATATTCGCGGGTTGTAGGTTTAGATGTAGAAGTTAGACATGGCGACACTTCTACATCGGTGAGGAGAAGGCAGGCGATAGCACCACCTAGAATCCTGATTACAACACCGGAAACCCTACAGATCCTCCTTCTTGGAAGAAAATTAAGAGAACACCTCTCAAATGTTGGATATGTTATTATTGACGAGGCCCATGAACTAGTAGGAAGTAAAAGGGGAACACAGCTCGTGGTTGGACTTAAAAGACTTGGACTTTTAACGGGAAATTTCCAGCTTGTAGCTTTGTCGGCGACGATAGGCAATCCAGAGGAGGTTGCAAGATTCTACGGCTACCCTGGAAAGCTGGAGATAGTAAATGCCACGGAGAGGAGGCCTTTTGAGATAAAAGTTAGATTTCCAAACCGAAATAGCGAGTCCTCCTTGGGAAGTGGGATTTTCAGAGAAGGTGTTGATGACCTTGAGTACATTTGTGAGGAGATAGCGGAGGCAAAATCTAGCCTTGTGTTTGTAAATACTAGATCATTGGCCGAGATCCTTGGGGTTAGGCTTAGACTTATGGGTTTGGAAAATATATTGACCGTACACCACAGCTCATTATCCGGGTATGTTAGAAGGTCCGCTGAGGTAGGTCTTAGGGAGGGTTCTATCAAGGCTATAGTATGTACGAGCTCCCTCGAGCTTGGGATAGACATAGGTAGGGTTGACAGGGTTATTCAGTATATGTCCCCCCGACAGGTATGCAGGCTTATACAGAGGGTTGGAAGGGCCAGCCATAAGCCCGGCCGTCCAGCTAAAGGTGTAATTGTCTCTGTCGACGAATTTGACCTACTTGAAAGCTTAGTGGTGATTAAAAGGGCTATTTCGGGAAAATTGGAAAGCCAAAAGATTTTTAACAAGCCTTTAGATATTTTAGCCCACCAAATCGTAGGTTTAACTCTCACAGAGGGTTACCTTGACGTTACGGAAATTATAGGCATACTTAGAAAATGCTTCCCATATAGGAATCTCGACATAACCGAGGTTATGAAGGTTATAGAATACCTATCCAGTATGTGGCCCCCTCTTCTCAAAGTGAGGGGCGGTCTTGTGAGAAATGGTGGGAGAGCAAGCTACGAATATTATTTCAAAAATGTGTCAACTATCCCTGAAGAAAATGTTATCCCGTTCATAGATGTTAATGATGGCCTACCCGTAGGTGTGTTAAACGAGGCGTTTGTCTTAGAATATTGCGCGCCAGGGAGAAAAATAATTTTCAAGGGAGTTCCCTGGGAGATCAAGGAGGTTAAAGAGAACGCTGTATACGGGTTGCCTTCCAAAAGTGCCGAGGGGGCGATTCCTAGTTGGATGGGAGAAGAGCTTCCAGTTCCTTTTGAGGTAGCAATGGAGGTTGGAGAGCTGTGGAGTTCGATTTGGGAAATGATGATAAGAGGTCTAGATGAAGGAAGGATAGCCACTAAGATAGCGGGAAAGTTTCCTTATACAGATATTACATCCATAAGCAGAGCGCTAAAGATATTCAAGGAACAGTTTTCTCATGGAATCCCACCTGGAGGCGGTAAACGTGTTGTTGTTGAATCTAACGGTTTAGACATTGTAATCGAGAGTACTGTTGGTACATTAATTAACAGAACCCTGTCCATAGTCCTTTCCAAGGTAATAGTTGATGAAATTGGTATTCCTATTTTAACCAGAGAAAGCCAGTACGGCGTAACACTGGTATCTCAAGTCCCACTATCATCAGCATACATTGCTGATAAGATCATAGAACTAAAACACGTCGATTTAGAACAAATTATAAGGAAGGTTGTGCCTGGCACATTTAGATTTAGGATAAGGCTGCTAAATGTGGGCAGGAGGTTCGGAGCTATACCCAAAGAGAAGATTCATGGAGAAATGGGGTTTTCAAAGCTTGCTGAGGTCTTTGAGGGAACCCCGGTATATGACGAAGCTCTAAATGAAACTTTGACCCAGGACATGGATCTAGAAGGGCTTGTAAAGTTTCTATCTTTAATCGGGAGGAGCATTATTGTAGAGGCCTACGATGTCAAGGAACTTTCTCCTATAGCAAGGACTATATCCAGAGGTAGATACGAGGCCGTCAAGCCGGAGAATTACGAGTATTTTCTGGTTGAAGCTTTTAAACAAAGGATATATGATGAAATTCTGTATCTCGTTTGTACTGACTGTTGGAGGTACAATGGCTTTGAT
>JAOZGB010000015.1 GCA_027491935.1 Thermoproteota archaeon
GAACCGATATATTGCTTTAACCTCTGCTTCCCCGCAGTATGAACATGTTGACTGTATGGCGTATCCATCTTTATCGTATACTGCTGCGACAGCTCTTAGGTTCGAAGGATTTGAATTCGAGGATATATGCCATGACCCATGTAAAATAACTCCGTTACCTGTCAGAACTGGCACGTACTCCTCCAATGCGAGCCCACGAAATATGGAGGTGAAGGTTTTAGTCTGTTTTAACACGTATACGTAATCTTCAACGTTATCCTCAACTATATATACTGCTACTTTTAGGTTGTAGATTGCACTTGACTGGTCTAGGTCAACATACAGGGTAACGTCGACTATTCCTCCATTTATGTCGGTGTCCAACCTTAATCTTACTTGAGGAACTTCCCTTTGCATCGATTTCCATAGCAGGTACTGGTATTCGTCTTTAATATTCTCGGAGGACCCGTCTTTCCTCTCATATCCCCCGTCAAATAAGACTATCGGGGCTGAAACATCCGAGTACCCGCCAATGGCCTTTGCCTTGTTAGCCCCGTATTCTGTCTCAAGTGAATCCTTAATCTCTTCAGATGTTGAAACTCTATATACCACTAAGTGCCAGTCATGATACTCGTTCTCTTGCCAGAGCTCCTGTATAGCTGGATCGCATGAATTCATACAGTGCGGGCATGTCTCACTAGTAAATACTTCAACGAGTACAGAATGGGTAGGCTCACCACCCTTAACACCGTAGGGAAGCAGCGGCAATGAAAATGTTAAGGGTAAAAGTAAAACGGTCAGTTGCAATAATAATTGTGAATGTAGGATTTCGTCCATAGGACTTTTATCTCCCTGTTAAGGTTTAACTATTGTTTAACGCACGTCGAACCCTACTTAAACCCCCTCTTCTTTGCATCTTCAATGACAAACCTGTCATATTCTCCGGGATTCATTAGTTCTTTAACTTCTTGATCTAGGTTGCTTGGCTTTAATACTGCTATCCATCCTTTGCCGTATGGGTCTGTATTCAACAGCCCTGGGTTGTCTTCCAACTCAGTATTCACTTCAACAACCTTACCTGAGATGGGGCATTTAAGTTCTCCTGACCATTTTCCACTTTCTATGAGGCTTAATGGATCTCCTTTTGTTAGCTCGTCACCCTCCATGGGAAGCTCGACATATACTATTTTCTTTGCAAGGTACTGGCCATAGTCTGTAAGTCCCACTCTAGCTTTTCCGTCTTCTATCTTCACCCACATGTTATCTTTACTGTAGTACAAACCATCAGGAGTTTTAAACTTGGCTTCCGACATTTCACCCTCCACCTTGCTTATCCACATAGGTTTTTTATTAATGTGTGTAAAGCTTAGACGGCAATAGCTACAATCTCGGAGGGGGAATATTGAAACTCATAGGGGGGTATTAATATTTCTGCTTTAAATAGGAAGTGATCATTTTTGTCCACGACGGCTGCTATTTGGCCGGGTCTTAGATCTGGATCGAAATCCTCGACCTGCCTCCCAAACACTTTTCCTAGAGAGGGTTTAGTTTTCACTATTATCCTGCCTATTGGTGGCTTATGTGTTGATATTAAAATTTCAAACCCCTCGTCCGTGAGCTTGGGAAAGCCTGTGGAATCTATATATCCTATTACGGTTTTTTTGAAGACGTATTCTATTTTATTGCCTTGTTTCAATGCTTTAAGACCATTTAGATCTACATTATAATAGTACTTTAAAAGTTGCCTCATTGCTTCTGATGGGCTTTGCGTATCTTCCACCCGGATTTTAGATTCTTTAAGCTGGTTAAGCGGGTATGTTCGAAGTATGGCAGCGGGAGCTACTCCTAATCCCTTAATGAAAACATGTTTGCCGGGATACCACCTTGCTATTCTGAGCCTTATTCTTGCTATCTCTGGCCTAAGCCAGAACTCTACTCCTGCATATTTAGGTGGGGTATTCTTATATATGGGTTCAAATTTCTCCAACCATGTGGAATGCTTTCTTAGGAGAAGAATCAGTGCTTCTAGGAAACGTGGATGTGATCTAGCTCTTAATTGGAGGAGGTTTAAAAGTTCCTGGTTTTTTATGGCTTCCTTTACGATTTTTAATTCTTCAAATGTTACGAAAAGATTGTGCCTAGCCAGTAACTCCGTTCTTTCTTTCTTGTCGATCTTTAAAAGCTCCTGAGGCGTATATTTTACGCATATAGGGCAGCTACAAGGAAATTCTTCTATTTCCCTCAATTTTAGGGTTCCGAAAGCCGTTAAGTATCTGCCCTGTGCTGCTGCAATGCTATACATAGCCGAATCGAACAGGTCGCAACCCAGAAATGCTAGTAGCGAAAATATCATGGGGTGTCCTGCGCCGAAGGCATGTATGACCTTATCTGGAATTGTCTTTTTGATAGCTATTATTATATCACATATATCCTTATAGTTGTAACTCATTAGGAGAGGGGCCAGCCCTCCAATAGCATATATGTTACCAGCGTTTCTTAGGGCTATAGCTGATTTTACCCTTAAGCCGATGTGTATCCCACCTTGTAATGGAATGATGTATTCTCTTTCGCTTGGGATCATATTCTTTGAACTCACAACTCTGCGTATTGTCTCATCGACTTTATTCTCCGCTTCCTCCCTGCTATCTTTTGGCATGACAAAACAGTCCAGGGGGGTTATTACGTCTGATCCTATCTCTACTTGGAATTTAACGATTGCTTCCGGATCTACATCCTTTATCCCCCTAGAATACATTTGATATGCTCCTGAGTCAGTCATTATGGCACCATGAAAATTTAACATTCTATGAAGCTTTTCCTGCTTCGCTTTCTCTCTGAGGGGGGGAGTCTTACTGATTATGTAAGCGTTTGTTATTATTATTTCAGCTTTAAACTGTTTTTCAAGCTCTTCAGGGCTGATTATTAGCTTATTGGGGTTTACTACTACAGCTATATTAGGTGTTTCCACCTTTTTCCCTGCAAAGCTTAATACGGAGATTTTCGCAAGGCCGTCTCTATACTTAATCTTCCTCTCCAAATAACTCCCTCTTTAAGGTGGTTTTCAACTTTTCCACTGCTATGGGGTGTGCCACTGCCGGTTTAAATCCCTCCTTGGCAATCTTACTGTAGGTTTCCATGTCGAGGGCTTCGATTAGTTTTAGCCCTATCCTTTCAAACGCCCTTCTCACGGCTTTGACCGTCTCTGAATCAGGCCTAAAATACGCTATATACTTTTTGTAATGGTCTAAGTGGGCTCTAAGGTAGTTTTCAACCCTTACACTGGTTATTTCTATGTACTGCCTCTTGATCTCCGGGGTTTCCCTCCATTCCTCCCAGTCATAGTGGGTGAAAGGATAGTACTTTACATATTCATATGGGATTACACCCGGGGAACTTACGGCGACGATGTGTAATTTTTTAAAGAATGGGAAACCTGATATTCCAGACAGGATCGCCTTCCATGTCCTAGACTTTGTGTAGGGCTTTTTGTACGCACATGGAAGGAAAAGGAGATAAACCTTTCCTTTAGGCGGGGTGTAGAATCTTAGGAAGTAGTCTTGCCATACCTCATAATATGGATGTTTTAAATATTCTATGCCCACACCCCTGAGTTTTACTCTTTTCTCCGGTGGGAATCTGGGTATAAAGGCAAAGTTGTTAAAGTCAATTTCCACTTTAGGATTGCTCTCCCATTTAGCTACAAGTTTCTCAAACTGCCCCTTGTCTAGCGGCCTCCACACACCCCTGATATAGTCATTCCAGAGTTCGGAGTCTACATGAGGATAGGTATTTATTATTACAATACTATCAGAGTGTTTCAACGCAAGTTCAACACTCCTATCGAGTACCTCTTGCTGTAAGTCCTCATCCTTAAATATCGGGTGGGGGTTAGCGAGAATGTATGTTCTCACCCCTAGCCCCCTTTCTCTAAGTTTTGTGGCTGCCTTCACATATTCTTCCACTGTTTGCCCCTTATTGAGGAGTTCAAGTATCTTATCGTCTGCAACCTCAAGGCCCATCGCAACAGTAACTTTTAATCCATCGACTATTAAGTCGTTAAGGCTGTTCCGGAGAACATGCTCCACTCTCGACTCTATTACAACCTCCCTTACCCCTGCATCTCTCACTGTTTGAAGAATTTTCTTTAAGACCCATCTTGGGAACTGTTTTTCGTCGAGAAGGCTGCCTGATGAGAATATCTTCAGTTTTTCGATTCCTCTTTTCTTATCCAGAAATCTTTGAAGTTTACCTATTAATTCTTGAGGGGTAACATCTACTTTCCTCTTCCCCCAACCGCAAAAGTAACATTTCCCCCAGCTACATCTACCGCTCTCAAGGATTATCGAGGCTTCACCACCCAACTAGACACCTATAAGCCCATTAACCCTTAACCACGTGCTTGCCCCTTTTAAAATGAATTCTATCGCTATAGCTGCTAGGAGGAGGCCCATAACCTTCACTACTATTCTAACACCCCGCTTACCTATCTTGCCTAGTATTCTGGGAGACAGTCTCAAAATTAAATATGAAAGGAACATGCTTATCGCCAAGGCTACCATCACGCTTAGATGGTTGTAGCTTCTCATGAGAATTATCGACATTGTTATGGCACCGGGACCAGCAAGAAGCGGGGTTCCGATAGGCACCGCTGCAAATTCGTCGAGTGAAACTCTAGGCTCCACATATTTGATGAACTCGAGTGCCAGGGACAGAAGCAATATTCCGCCAGCTATCATGAAACTACAAAGAGAGATGTCAAGCGCCCTCAACAGTAGGTCGCCGAGGATGGCGAAGAAAAGTAGGAGACTAAAGGCTACAATTACAGCGTCTCTGGCGACTTGTTTAACCTTTCTTCCATCAACCATGGAGAATATTGGTACCACATTGAACGGGTCTATTATAAGGAATAGCTGTATGAACACTTTAAGAATCTCAGTCATCGTTAACACCACTCAGGATGAAAGTTAGTGGGGCTGGTGGGATTTGAACCCACGACTCACGGGTTTCTCCGGCTCCAGAGCGTCTTCATCCCGGGGTGGTCGGATACCTAACATAGAGGCTCTGGAGCCCGCCGCCCTGCCAGGCTAGGCTACAGCCCCACCGAGAATATGTATAGGTGCAGTTAGGATTTAAATTTTATTATCGAGCTTGAACGTAACTATGTGGGTTAGGTCTGGTTCTTCTTCAACTTTTAAGATTTTAAATTTTAGATTTGCGTGATCCATTAAGTCGTATATTAGGTCTTCGAAATAGTCGTATACCCCGCAAGTTCTACAGTACGAGCCTTTAAACTTAACAATCATAGTATCCCCCCTGATTTTTAGAAGCTCGGCTTCAGCTTCAGGGCTTCTATACTTATTATATTCAGCTATGCCTTTTTTAATCAGATCTTTGATACATTTTAGGCCTGTATTAACCATTTCCACCTAAACTATTATATGATAGTGGGATTCCTAAAATAAGTCACATCAGGTATGGAAGACCATATACTCATAATTGCTGAGAAGGAAAAGCAGGCTGAGCAAATAGCTGGAATACTGTCAAATGGAAGGTATGAACGTAAGAAGAGGGGGAGAATCCCATACTACGTATTTAAACGTGATGGGGCGAGGGTTACGGTTGTCCCTGCCAGAGGTCACATTTACCAGTTAAAAACAAGGGATAAGGGGTATCCTACATTTAATGTTGAGTGGGCCCCGACAAGGGGTGTTAGGGGGATTAAGTCGTATATTAAAACGATAAGAGAGCTTTACAGGGGAGGAAGGATCGTATTAGCTACGGATTATGATATGGAAGGGGAGGTTATTGGTGGAAATATAATAGAGTTTACGCTTGGGATCAGAGATATTGATAGCGTTGATAGAATGGTTTTCTCAAGCCTTACGAAAAAGGAGATTACTGAAGCATGGGAGAAGCCCGCTAAGGTTGACGTGAAGCTGTTAGAGGCCGGTAGGGCAAGGCATGAGATGGATTTCATGTGGGGTGTAACCTTTTCAAGAGCTTTAATGGAAGCTGTTAGGATAGCAGGCGGTTTCAGAAGGCATCCACTCAGCGTAGGCAGAGTCCAGACCCCGATGCTTGCAGCAGTAGTTGAGTTGGAAAGGAAAATACAGAATTTTAAACCTGAACCTTACTGGGAATTAACAGCTAAAGTTCTGATAAACGGGAAATGGTACGTAGCAGAGTATGTTGGGAACCCGATTAAAAAACGTGAGGAAGCTGAGAGTCTGCTAGAAAAGGCAAGGGGAGGAAAAGCTATCGTCAAAAGCGTCAAAGTTAGCAAAAGTATTAGAAAGCCCCCTGTCCCCTTTGACACCACAGAGTTACAGAAGGAGGCGTCAAGATGGTTTGGTTTATCCCCACAACAAACTATTAATCAGGCTGAAGGTATTTATCTTGAGGGCGCCATCTCATACATTAGAACCGATAGCCAAGTCTACCCTAAGGATTTGGACCATAGGGGCTTGTTAACTAAACTATCAGATATATCTCAAGAGTACAAAAATTTTGCAGATGACATACTGTCTAAGGCGAAGCTTACACCTTCCTCAGGCAAAAAGGGTGGTAAGGAGTCTGCCCATCCCGCGATACATCCCACTGGAAAGAAGCCGGAAAGGCTTAATAGAAGACAATGGAAGCTCTACGATCTCATCTGTAGAAGGTATTTTGCCACGTTAGGGGACAACATGGTTAGGGAGACGAAGAGAATAACTATCGACATAAACGGTTTAACGTTTAAGCTCTCGGGAACAAGAACCGTTGAGATAGGGTGGGGAAAGTACTATAAGCCATACTTGGAGCTTAAGGAGGTAGACTTCGGTCCTGTAAAAGCTGGAGACGAACTTAGATTTAATGTTGAGTTAGTAAAAAAGATGACCAAACCTCCATCAAGAATGACGCCGATGAAGCTTGTACTCTGGGCTGAAAAAAACGGTATAGGAACTAAGGCTACCAGGGGGGAGATGATTAAGAAACTGCTCGACAGGAGGTACCTTGAGGTTGAGAATAAGGGGTTAAAGCCTACAAAGCTGGGTTTCTGCGTGGCAGAGGTTATAGAGGAGAGAATACCTATACTTCTGAGTGTTGAGATGACTAGAAGATTTGAGGAGCAGCTATTCCTCGTTAAAAATGGCGAGATTACGAAGGGGGAGCTTTTAGAGAATGTTAAAGAAGAGATATTAAAGCTTACAGAAGAATTTAACAGGCACATAGAGAGAATAGGTAAGGATCTTTACAAGAAATTATCGGAAACGCTGGAAAACACGATAGGTATATGTCCAAAGTGCGGAAAGCCTTTGAAATTGATAAGGAGAAGCGATGGGAAACGTTTCATATGGTGTACCACTTTAAATTGCACATACTATCCTCTCCCCCAAAAAGGCAGGCTAACAATAATAAACAGGAAGTGTGTGAAGTGCGGCCTGAAACCTATAAAAGTATCCCAACGGGGTAAAAGGCCTTGGGAGCTCTGTGTAGCCTGTGGAATCTGCTTCAAGTGTGAACTATTCAAGAAATGCAGACGACAGTCTTAGACGTCAGGTGATAGTATCAATGTTTATCATGGCATCTCGAATTATTAAGACTTACCTATGCGGATAAGCCACTTATCTGTAACAATTATGAATTAAACGGTTAATAGACTATATGTCCACCGATGATATACCTACAAGTAATAACATGGAAAGGTTACAGGAATGTTTAACAACAGCATCAATTTCCCCGGCAAATTTATAGCAATAGAGGGGATAGACGGTTCAGGTACTACTACTCAAACGAAGCTTCTTTATAACTGGATGAAAAAAAGAGGATACAAGGTTCATTTTACAAAGGAGCCAACAGGATTTTTATTGGGCCAAGTAATAAGGTTAGCTTTGAAAGGAGAGCTTAAATATAGTGATAGAGTGCTAGCGCTACTTTTCGCTGCCGACAGGCTACTTCACACGGAGAAGATAATAATCCCGAAGCTTAGACAAGGGATACATGTTATATCAGATAGGTATGTTATGTCGTCGATAGCCTACCAGGGTTCTCTAATAGATGAAGGATGGGTCAGAGAAATAAACAGGTTCTCTTTACCACCTACTTTAACCATATATATCGATGTCCCCGTTAGAGTTTCGCTTAAGAGGATAATGATGAAAAGGCGGAAAAAGAAAGAAATATACGAAGAGCCACACATACTTGAAAGGGTGAGGAAAATGTATATCGAAGAATGCATGCGTAATAAGGAGAGATGTATTGTTATAAATGGCGATAGAGGCGTGAATGAAGTCCATTCAGATATTTTAAAGGCGGTAAGGAAAATTTTAGATTAGTATCATTTGTCGATAGACGTTAAACCTAACAGCTTATTCCTAGGAGTCTTTATATTATTGAATTGCACCCTCTAGTGCTAGAACTATGAAATCCCTGATAGCGCTACTAGCAACAATAGTATTATTGCTTCCATTTATAGCCACTGTAAACCAATCAAGCCTAGATCTGGGAAGCTTAGCGGAAGCCTTATCAATCAACGGTTCTGTCAGGGCTTTGATTGTATACGGAAGTACAGCTGCTGAATTGGATGTTAAATCTGCATGGATGCTGTATGACTATCTGTCAACTTTCAAGGGGGATGTTAAAATCCTAACCGACAGAAACGTAACTATTGACCTGCTTACACGATATCACCTAATAGTGATAGGTGGTCCTGTTGCTAATTTGATAGCTGCAAGGCTGAATAACGAGTTTAAAAACGCACGGTTCGAGTTTAGTTCAGGTAAGTGGTACCTGAAATTTGGAGGAGTAAAATACTTTGGAGACGACTATGGATTCTGCGTGCTAGAGGAGAATCCGTATTCAAATGGGCTATACGCAATTTGGATAGCTGGCACTACAAGGTACGGGACGAAACATGCTGTTGACTTTCTTAGAGACCGTCAAGAATCACATTTAGGCGTTGGATTTCTAGTAAAAAGTTTTAGGCTTATAAAGATCATAGTCCCCGAAGAAGCAGCTGTAGTAATAGAGAAAACTAAGGAAATAAACTTTGTTATGATTAATAATCCTGATCCGCAGATACTCGCTAGAGAAAATATAACTAAGTGTTGGATAATACCCACAAATCTTACGGGGTGGAACATTATCAGGACAACAAACCTAACATGTTTCCCGTTTGCTGGAAAGTATAATGCCATCTTTATAATTAGGGGTGTAGAGATAAAGGAAGCACTGGAAAATTTAAGCATCGACGTCGGTCTTGGTGTTTACAGCGTCTGCAATGGTTCATATTGCACCTATAAGCCGTCGCAGGACAGCCTATTTTCGTTGGAATATGAGAATAGTACTAAAACTTTCAGATTTACCGCAGGGCCATACTTCATACCCGTTAAAGAACAGATTGATGTTCCCTGGACTCATGGAAGCGTCATCATTAAGATAGATGAAATCTATTCCAACTGTACGGCATTTATTACTGTAAGTGTAAAGTCTCAATATGAGGTTAAGGTGGTTATTAACAGTTTAGGAGACATAAGCTTCGATTCCGGGGGGGACGGTGTTTTAACTACCATGAAAATTAGTGTTGTACGGGCTACCCCGAAAGTTGGTGGATGGTTCAAATTTACGGCTGAATTCAGAAATACAACGTCGGTCAATTTAACTGATAAAGCAATTGTAGGCGATGATTTAAACCTGACATTGTTCGGTACATATGTAGAGTTTAGTAGGGGTACTCTCTGGATTCTTAAAACTAGCAAGTTCGAGGTTCCAGCCTCAGCAAATATTTACAAATATTATCTTGAAATGAAAAAGGCTGAGTGCATGGGCCAATATGATAAAGCCCATGAATATATGGAGTTAATGGTGGAAGAGGCCTCAAGAAGCCATGTTAAATTCGACGATTTAAACTGGCTGATAGCGGCACTAGTTGAGTTTTAAATGAGTTTGGAAGCATATTTAATATAAATGTGGGAAAAAGCTAAGCAGGTAGCTAGGCAGCTTGCACTTGAAAATGCGGCTAAATATGGGAAGGCAAGTGAGAAGGCTGTCATCGGAAAATTGCTGGCAAATATGCCTGAGTTAAAATCTGAGATTAAAAAGGCTATTGAAATAGCGAGAGAGGCTGTTGAAGAAGTAAATAGATTGCCTCGAGATGAAATTCTTAAAGTGGTGAAACCTGGGAAGGTAAGGAGAAAAACTGGGAAAAAGGAGAGAATTTGGCCTGAGCTTGAGAATGCTGATAAGTACGATAAAATTGTAACCAGAGTAGCCCCTGAACCGAACGGATACCCAACTTTAGGGCATGCCAAAGGCCTTTTAGTCCCGTTTATTTATGCGAGGATATATAATGGGGTATTTCAACTCAGATTTGAGGATACAAACCCGAGGGTAGAAAGAAGAGAATACTATGATGCCATACGGGAGGAGTTTGCAGTATTACTTGAGGCAGCCGAGATTGAGCTAGGTCTCACGCCAGGAAAGTGGGATGTTGAGATAATTGAATCTAATGACTTCCCAATCATGTATAGGCTGGCTGAAAAACTAATAAATGACAACAATGCGTATGTTTGCACTTGCCCCACCACAGACATTAGAAAGAATAGGAGATTAGGGATTGAATGCCCATGTAGGAGAAGGTCTACCGAAGAAAACATGGAGTTATGGGAGAAGATGCATTCTGAGCTTAGGGAGGGCGAAGCCTGCCTGAGACTTAAAACTGACATGAAGCATCCGAACCCAACGATGCGTGATCCAGCGATATTTAGAATAATAGAAGCTCCACACCCGCTTCACGGCGATAAATATCGAGTTTACCCAACATATGACTTCTCAATCGCCGTGGAAGATTCAAGGACTGGAGTGACTCATGCTTTTAGAAGTAAAGAATTTGAGCCGCATGTAGAAGTTCAAAAAACCATATTGAAAATGTTGGGATTGAGAACATATGAGATGATTCAGTTTGGAAGGCTAACTATCGAAGGTTTACCGCTCTCGAAGAGATATATAAGGCCTCTTGTAAAAACTAAAATCCTATGGGGATGGGATGACCCCCGAATTCCAACACTGAGGGGTTTATTTAGAAGAGGGATAACACCAAACGCTATAGTAAGGTTTATCTACGAGCAAGGCCCAAGTAAGGTGGATGCCACTATCAGAATGGAAAGTATAGCAGCCATTAACAGGAAGATATTGGACCTAAAGGCAAAGAGACTAATGTTCGTCCCTGACCCGATTAAACTAATCATAGAGAACACTCCGGAAAAGCTGGAAGCTGAAATCTGGCTTCACCCCACAACCAAGAAGCTAGGTAAACGACGGATCATTTTAGAATCCAAGAATGGCATAATTGAAGTTTACATAGCACAACATGACCTAAAGTCTCTTGGAGATGGAGGAAATATAAGACTGAGAGATCTTTGTAATGTTCAGATACTTAGTATTATGCCTGATATGGCGCGTGGAAAATACTTGCCCGAGAAAAACTTGAGAGTCCCAATAATCCAGTGGGCCCCAACAGATGGTGTACCTGTATTAGTTTACCAACCTGAAACAGCTTATAGTTACAGAGTAATAGGAGGGATAGGAGAAAGGTATATAAAGAGATTGAAGATCGGAGAAATAGTACAATTTATAAGATTTGGATTTGTACGTGTTGACAAAATTGAACATGGAACTGTTAGGACTATATACTCACACCCTTAGGCTCATATTTATCTGGATGTTTCTTATAATCCTCCTTTATTCTGTAGTACGCCTCTATAAAGGTATCTTTATCGCTAAGCCAGTTTTTACCATCGTAAGCTTTGTACACAAGTACATTTTTCCATATCCTGTTCCAACTCCCAATGAAAAAATGTGTCTTTCTAACTATTCCTTTACTACTTAAAATCATAAGGCACTCTCTAAATTTATCAAAGGCCATAGATGGAAAATACAATATAACAAACATTCCTAGATAATCATCCAAAATGCTGTAAACAGATGCATAAGGAAGTTTTGACAACGATAACAAGAAACCCTTTAGATACTCGGGGGTGGAAAAAGTTATGTATAGAAGTATCGGTAATCCCAGCTTTGGATTCACAGGTCTTAGAAAAGACCTATATCCCGATATAACCTCATTTAATATATAAAATCTCAGTCTTTTGGAGAGCCAAGGCCTAATATCACTATTTATCCCGAGTAT
Organism: Thermoproteota archaeon; assembly: GCA_027491935.1. Classification (GTDB taxonomy): domain Archaea; phylum Korarchaeota; class Korarchaeia; order Korarchaeales; family JAOZGB01; genus JAOZGB01. The sequence continues at coordinate 12,146 of JAOZGB010000015.1, forward strand.
ATCGGAAATCTTACGGGCAATATCTTTCAACTTCATCCTAGCGTCAATATCAAGGAAGGAGAGAAAGAGAAGATCCCTCATAGTAAAACTAATATTATCTTTAAAATTGAACCTTTTATTTGAAGGTTGGATGCTTTCAAGCCACTGGTTCCAGTCAAAACGGTCGAGGATATCTTTTTTATCTTTATCTTTTTCGGCAAGCTTAATGTAATAGTCCCAGTTAATATTTGTTGAGAAAAACTCCGTAGTTTTATACAGGTAGAAAGACTCTATCTCGTTTCTATCTAAGAGCCAGTTAAAGTACATTTTAAGGTCTTCAACACCATTTGGAGGCAATACGTATTCAACTAGGAAGACATGCCCCATATATCCATCAAGTGTAATCAAGTATCTCCATAGAGGTAGTGGGGTTATAATTGCTTCGATATAGTTTTGCTCAGATAAGGACCCCTTCACTAGAAGCGTGTATGCCTCTAAACCTAGCTTTTCATAATTTATTTCAGCCCTACAATCCAATACACCCAACCTATCAAGCCTTTTAATCCTATAACTAACTGTTTGCTGGCTTACACCTAGCTTTTCAGCAATAGAAGAAATGTTTCTCGGGTTAGACGATATAAAAAGCTCGATGATTTTTAAGTCTAAAACATCTAGCCGAATGAACTTCTCAAACGCATAGAGTAATTTCTCTTTCCTTAGGTATATATACCCTGGCGTGTGGCTGATCACCTCCCTCACCAAAAAAGGGGAGGGTTAGCCGTCTCCACCATGTATTGGTGGGTATCCACCGCCGCTACCAGGTCCTTCAGGTCTAAGACCGTCTGTTCTAATTATCACACGCCTAGACCTCATAGAATCGGGTGATACTCCACCGCCGCTACCAGGTCCAAGAGCAGCAACAGTATAAGTGGAGACGGCCAGTAGTAGAACCAATAGAACAAGAATTTTCTTCATGTTGGGTCAATAAAAATTCTACCATGTGTAATTTAAAAAAGTTTGGTAAAAATTTACTTATAAATTTGATTATCTTTCAACAAATATTTATGTCAACTTTGCAACCCGTGCAACTTTAAAAATATTAAAGTATACACTATAACTATTGGTGAAATTCGAATAATGGAGCCTACTGAAAGGATACCTTCTGGAATCACAGGCTTAGATAAGGCAATCGAAGGAGGTTTTTTGAGAGGATCACTCATCATTGTCTCGGGAGGCGTTGGAGCTGGAAAAACAACTTTTGCTTTACAATTCGTATATTATGGTTGCTCTGTTCTAGGTGAGAGCGCATTATACGTATCGTTAAGTGAGGACTCCAATTCCCTTAGAACGTCAGCCTCACGTTTTGGTTGGAATATAGAGGAATTGGAGAAAAGCGGGGTTTTTTATATATTTGAACCTGAAGAAGTTGAAAGGGAGAATGCCGGAAGAATTATAAACCAGATAATTAACCGTGCCATCTCACTTGAAGCAAAAAGAATAGTTATAGACTCTTATTCTCCATTTCAACTTGTCTTAGACTCTTCTACTTCACGACTTTTAGTGCACCTCTTGTATAAATTTAGTAAAAAATCTAGATCAAACCTTATGCTTATAATGGAGGGATTAGACCCCCTGACCATGTCGGAATCATACGTAGCGGATGGTTTGATACATCTCGAAGCTGAATATTCTAGCAATACAAAAAGACTTATGAAAATACTGAAAATGAGGGGAACCAGGGTAGGAAAGCCGGTGTTGAGGTTTGCAATTGGAGACAATGGTATTGAAATAATTTCTAATCCAGGGGTGAGGGGGGTTAAACGGAAAGTATCTTATATCGAAAATATTAAGGAGGTGATGTAAAATGCCTAGAAGCAGAGGTGAACATAAAGAGAGACTTATCTCTACAAGAGTCACCATGAAGATAGCGGAGGCAGTACAATCTGCCGCCGACAGTGAGGGATTAACCATATCAGAATGGATGAGGAACTTAATAATCAAAGAGTTAAAAGCGAGGAAGCTTATAGGTGAGGGTGTAAAGCTAGGCCTCCTAAGAGGGAGGTAGGCTTTGCAGCCGGCAGTTTTCCACTTACCACCTGAGCTTGAGGCAGCATTAAGAATACCGCGATATAGCATTGCTGTCAAGGGAGCACCAGGCACAGGGAAGTCAACGCTTGCCATGGAAATTCTCTCCTTTTTTGGTGGAGAATCAAGCCTATATGTATCATCGAGGGTGAGTTTAGAACAAATATATAGAGATTTCCCATGGCTTAAAGACGAAATAACAGAAAAAAGCATCGTTGACATGACCAATGCCGGAAAAACAGAGAAGCGAAGCGAGTTCCTATTTTTCGACAAGCCAAGATTCCTATCATACCTACTGTCCAGGGTTAAAGAGCTTAAAACTCCAAGAATAGTGATATTTGATAGTATTGAGGCTCTAAGGTCCATTCTAGATATGAAAGGCCAAGAGCTTGTGCTGGAACACTCATTAATGAGCCTTATTCAAGAGACAAATGCGAATGCGGTGTTTGTACTTGAAAGTAAAGCTGAGCATAAGATTGAGTACATGGTTGATGGCGTGATCCGTTTAGAGTACAGACTAATAGATGGGAGGAGGACGAGGAGGCTTATTATAGAAAAATTGCGAGGAGTAAAAATTCAACAGTCGACTTACCCGTTTACCTTGAAGGACGGCCGATTATCGTGTCCTTCCCGGATTACGCTAAAGATGCTTGATTTCAAAGAGAAACACAAGGTTGTAAGTGACGAAGACAGGCGTGACTATCAGGGGAGGCCTGCATACTCAACGGGAAATAAAAGTTTTGATGAGTTTATAGGCGGAGGCTATCCTAAGGGTGCTCTAGTGTTATTTGAGCTTTCAAAAGACGCTCCATCAAATATGATAACATATGTGTGCGGGGCTACAATAGAGAACTTTCTAATGCAGGACAGGCCTGTTATAGGTATTCCAGCACTTGCAAACACGCCTCGAAGGGTAAAAAATATGTACAGGGTTATGGTTCACCCGGAAAAACTTGGAAATGCTGTTATACTGTGGCCTGAGAAAGTGAGTGATGAAACAGTTGTGTATGTAACGGGAGGTGCTGAGGAGTGGGCTGAAACAGTGATTTCAGAAATAGAGAGAATTAAAAACACCACTGGGAAGCCCGCTCTCCTAGTTTTTTCATGTGATACTATAGTATCAGCGTTAGGTGAGGAGGGTGCGAGCGAATTTGTAACAATTATTTCAAGATACGTTAAGGACAGGGATGACCTGTTAATATTGGTGTCAGTAGAGAACTCTG
>JAOZGB010000016.1 GCA_027491935.1 Thermoproteota archaeon
GCACATCGAAGTTTTTATAAACTCTAGGAAGCTATCTGGTGTTCGTTCAGAAAAGGGAAAGGTAATCGTTGGGGCTGACGGGGCTGTCTCAGCCTTAAGAAGAACATATTTCAGAAGCCACGTCCCCCTTGAGTATGGGGTTCAAGCAGTCGTATGCGGTCAAGCTACCTCAACAATAGAACTAATATTCGGCGTTAAAGGAGTGTCATTTGCATGGGTCACCCCTTCACCAGAGGGAATTAAGATAGGACTTATAGCCAGGTCTAATCCCGTAGAAAAGCTCAAAAAACTACTAAATATTAAATATCCCGAATGCAAAGTGTCAAGGTACGAAGCCGGTGTAATACCGAGACTTCCACCGGGGAAAATCGTTAGAGGCAAAGTAGTGCTTGTTGGAGACGCTGCAGGCCAGATTAAACCCATAAGTAGAGGGGGGATACTGCCCCTCTCAATTGCATCGCGGATCGCCTCCAGTAGCATAGCAGCCTACCTGCTCACAGGAAAGTCCGCCAATCTTAGAAGTTACGAGTCTCGTTTCAATAAAATTTACAAATTGGAACGTTTAATAGGGCAGCATGTAAGACGTATCCTCGAAACCCTACCCGGGGAGGCATACGACACCATACTCTCAACCGCGGTAGGATGCAAGGTTGACCCCTTCGTGGAAAGCCATTTTAACGTTGATTACCAGGCCAGATTCATAGTCAGACTAATGATCTCAAAATTCGGGTTTGAAACCGCGATTAAGCTTACACGCCTGGCTAAAATTAAACCTACCGCTCTAAAGGTGGTGAAGAGATGCTTCAAGCCCTCATAGCCTTATCAGCCTCTCTCATACTGTTTAGCCTACTTCTTAGAAAGGAGTATGTTTTAACTGGGATCATCATAGCTGCTAACGTTTTCACATATCTCTTAACAACATCACCTAACGGCTACATTCAGGTAAATGTAGAAACAGCCCTTAAATATGGTTTAAGCATGGCAAACATCAAGGCAGGCGCTTACTGGACACTGCTAACATCAGCCTTCATCCACGCCAACATACTTCATCTGGCTCTCAACATGTATGCACTCTACATTTTCGGCATCATATCTGAAAACCATATTGGAAGCGTTAAAGCAGCCATACTATATATGGCTTCCCTACTTGGATCAGACATGCTTTCTTTAATAGTTCTTCCAGCCTACACCCCGACAGTTGGGGCGTCGGGAGCAATATTCGGATACATAGGGCTTGTTCTAAGCTTCGATATAATCACAAAGAAGGTTTCGATCAGCGAGGTAGCTACGATAATGATATGGGTTTTAGGCATGGGGATGGCTGGCGTGAATGTTGCGGCTCACGCAGCCGGCCTACTGGTTGGCCTCGCGTTTGGCCTCATGTACAAACCTCAAGATGAACCGCTAAGACACACCTAGGACCTCAATAACTTTTAGGCCCTTCTTTGTGATGAAATAGTAAACAACTGTTTCGAAGCCGCCCTTCCTATACTTAATTTCAGGCTCCCAGTCTACAAGTCCCAGCTCACATAGCGTGTTAAAAACTCTAAGAGGCTTCTCTCCACCTAGAAGCCTCGCAGCCTTCCCGGAGGCTACTTTCCCAACTCTATTAACAATGTTTAACGCCTTAATGTATCTTTCATAGTCACTGGTTGCTTTCAGCCTTCTAATGATATCATCCACTTCCTCAACTCGCCTCCTCTTAAAGTATGGCAGAGCCTCAAGTTCGACAGGAGGCGGTATGACAACCTCGCTTTCAACAGTTTTCGAAGTCCAATCGATCTTCACAGCTACATCCGGATCAAGCCTCTTTATCCTCGAAGGAAGGCCTCTAGAGATGTTGCTCAAAACTTTTACTAGCGGGGCATTGGCCTCCAAGCCCGCAGTTCTAGATACTAATATCATACTCGCAGCCCCGAGGAATTCAACATCTAAACTTGGGCCGTAACCAAGTATCAAACCGTGCCCAGAAATCTCCGACAACACATCTTTTAACACACCTTTTAATGCCGGTCTAATATTGTACCCCTGCGCTCCTAAGCTCCAAAGAAGCGTTGAAACCGTAACCCTGTCATATACTCCTCGAATGCAAAGCCTGTAGACTTGGAGAAGGGTTAAAAGTGTAGCTGCCTCCTTTACGGCTGCATCTCTAAACATAGAAACATCTATGATCAAACAGGCTGGAGCGTTGATATACTCCTCTAATCTATTTACTTCGTATTCGGATTGTTTTACAGCGATTCCTTCCAAAACACTCTTAACATCTTCATATCCAACAATCAAGTCTGACATAGCAAGCGAAGAAACCTTCAAACCCGGAGCCTCATTCACAGCCACCCTTATAGAACTCGATAAAGGCCCTGATGGAAGATTGCGGCCTATGCTCAGCAGTATAGAAGCTGCCATAGCAGAGAAATCCCTAACATCCATCCCCTCATACTCTAAAAGGTCGATGGATGCAACGGGAATAACCTTCACCATCCCGCCGATACTTGGCGCCCTGGCGAGTCTCCTAAAACGGCCGTACTGGTCGATAACAAGCAGCCTAAAACCCATGTTCACCAAGTACCATACAATTCTCTCCAGCAAAGTGGCGCCAACAGCGTACCCGTCAGAAATAAGAAAGAAGCTAGGCCTCCAACTGGAAGCAAACGCGGGAAAACTTACTAAAGAAGCTTCTTCACCCTTTTTAATCTCAACCTCCCTACCCTCTACGATACCCCCTTCAACCCTCCTACTTATAAGATAAAACGGATTATACCTCAAAGGGGCAAGGCTGCAAACAGCCGATAGAACAAGCCCCAACGGGAGATCAAACATCACGGTTAAGAAAAAGAAGACCAGACTAGAAAAGCCAAGCTTCCATTTCAAGTCTTCAAATCCGGAATGAAAAATGTAAGAGGGGGCTAAGGAAAAGATAAACCACAGACCTAAGACCCCTAAAGAATATTCACGGCTATAAATAAGAAGAACCCCTAAAATTACAAATACTAAGCCTAACCCCAGTCTGCCACGCCTCATTCGACATATCATATTTCCTCCTCAGAAGTAATAAAGCTAGACTCTGAACTACAAATACTATAAATGTCACGGAGAAGCTTCATCACATAATCGCTTACCCTTATTCCATCCACATACTCAGGAAGATTTCCACCTCTTGTGCTAATATTGAAAATTCTATAACTCACATCCAATTTTCTTTTCAAAAGATGCTTCAACCTATCCAACACGATCTTTACCTCCCCGTAGGACTTATGCATCCCCCCGCATTCAACCCAGGCTATCTCAACACTATTTCCTAAAATTCTAACAGCTAGTATGTCAGGCCTAAGCCCGAAAATTTCAGGCTCAAACATCATCATCGTATATCCTCGGCTCCTTAGAAACAGCAGGCCGTAAATCTTTAATAGGAAGTGCTCTAGCCCTTCCCCCCAGCCTATATCCCTAACTCCTGTAAGGAGACGGATTACATCCTCCATCATTTAATAGTTAAAATATCCAGGATTGTTATAATTATAACAGTCAAAACTTTGCCTAAAAAATAAAAATAGGGGGTTATGGCTCTACTATGATTTCTACTGTGTCGAATGGGTCGTATCTCCCGTTTCCGTTGGTGTCGGTCCACTTAAGTATGTAAACACCGCATTTGTTTAACTCTGAAAGGTGGTTTCTTATGAAGTTTGCCGCGGCTTCTGTGCCGTACCTTGTACACCCCTCAACTAAGAAGATGAAACTACCATCGGAGTGGATGGCGCCTAGGACAGCGTAGTCTTCAGACTTCCATACAGGCTCGTACGTGACTCCATTGTAGACAAGCTTAAATCCATCCCATGAGATTCCAAGCATATCGTTATACGCAGTCACATATCTATTTGCTATGGGGCCACCTACCAGCAGGGTGGATTCTCCCGGTGTGGGTACTGGTTTCTCCACTAGCTGCTTTAGATGCCTCTCAAACCTATCTTTCAAGCCTTTGTCGGGTGCTCCGGGGGCCACGTATCCAACGGTCTTGTCGCTTACGAAGACGAAGTACCCCATGGAGACGATATCGGTATTGTCAGCTCCTGGGTAGCTTATGGTTATTTCATAGTAGCTTATGTAGCCGTTTTTATCCCACTTCCAAGATTTTTCAGTGGCGGTGTCAATATGTGGGGGTTTCTCTTCCCCACTGTCATGGATAGCCTTTGCTTCAACGAATGTAACACCGGGCCCCGCGTAGAATGATGGATAGTCTAACCAGTAATCCGTACTCTCAAGATGCCATGGATCCCAGAATCTAAACTTCCACGTGTCTGGCCCTACCTTCTCCCAGAAGTTACCGTACGTTGATACTTCGTCTCCTTTAGCTCCTAGGAGAGGCCAATAAACTAGATACGAGCAGTAGTATCTGTGATGTTCATCGTCAAACTTGAATCCAAGGAACTTAATTGCAAGCCAGCGGGTTTCATTACTGACGGAAAGTGTGTGTTCAGCCGATATTATATCGTAGATCGTGGCTCCAACGTAGAATAGCCACGTTTCATCCATTCTTCCAGTCATCAACGCCTTAAAGGTCTCTTCAGCCTCGCTCTTATACTGCTCCCACTCCTCATCCGTAAGTGGTGTTTCGCTTCCTACCTCTCCCTTCCATATTTCTTCTCCAACATCGTATCTGAAAGTGTGATTTGCATAGAAGGTTATAGCCCAATACCCGAATCTAACGTATTGTGCTTCGGTTTTCATAACTCTTATTGTGCCTAGAACTATCCCTACAGTTGAGAATGCCAGGAGTATGCATTGCAGGAGCGATATCAACTGTCTACCCGTCATTTTAATCTATAAATTTCGCCTACGATTATTTTTAAAACTTTAACGTTCAACGATGAGGAGATAGTTAAATTATTTAATTTTGTCCAAATAATGGCTTAGAGTAAACTTGAAATCTGTAAAATTTCGATTTGAAGACTAAGATTTTTAAGCTGTCCAACTAGAAGAGTATTTTGATAAAAATGAGGCTTTCCATAAAAGCTACATTAGTACTCGCTGGAATAGTAGTGTTGCTACTCTCAATGGCACCTGTGACCGTAACAGAAGAAGCCCAAGAGGGATGGATATGGAAGGGCTTCTGGGAGATATACTTCTGGAATAATAACACGATAACGTTCAGGAGCAAAAGAAAGGTCTACTGGGGAACATTAGGCGAAGCCAGAGAAATAACCGACCAGGAATGGGAGCAATACAAGGCTGAAAACCAAGACGAATTTGAAGAACTAGCTAGAGGCGCAACGTACTATGATGTTTTCCACTATATTGGTGCGGCAATAGAGGACCCCATCTCCCAAGAATATACTATGGTGGTCCCAGACGAAGTTCTAGATATGATCGTATACTATAAAGGCTTATTCATAGAAGATGAGGAGCACGCTTATGGTCAGGAATGGAACATCTACTGGCCTCCTCTCGGAACAGAAGATCAGAGCAGGTGGCAGAAGGTTTCGGCTGATACTGTAGAATTCATCTTCGTAGATCCATGGCACTTCGACACCATAGACGCATGGCTTGACTATCCGTACTTCTACGCCGGGCCAGGCGTGGAATTTGTCGATGCATGGGCGGAACACGATTCAGGCAATAGGGTAGATCCCCACCATGACGAGCCTAACTTCAAAGGCTGGGATTGGGAGTCAAACGGCTATATTTACTGTTATCATGTAACGGTTAGGTACAACCAATTAGAAAACCTTGATGTTTCATCGATGCAAGCTATGCTCCTTGTGTGGAACGAAACAACAGGTTTCGTCGCTCCGGGAGCACCCGACAAAGCCTTGAAAGATAGGTTTGAGAGGCATCTAAAGCAGCTAGTGGAGAAACCAGTACCCACACCGGGAGAGCCAACAGTGCTAGTAGGAGGACCGATTGCTAACAGGTTCGTAACCTCATATAATGACAGAGTTGGAGTCTCATTCGATGGGTTCAACCTAGTCTACCAAGGTGTCACTTACACCCCAGTATGGCAGAGCGAAGACTACGCGGCCGTCTATGCAATATGGGACAATCCTGGCTGGATATTCGTAGTTGAGGGGTGTACAAGGTACGGCACAGAAGCCGCGGCAAACTTCATAAGAAATAACCTAGAAGAGCTCAATGCTGGCGGTGTTTACATACTTAAGTGGACCGACACCAACGGAAACGGGAGATACGACCCATTCGACACAGTAGAAATCATGGTACATCCTTAGCATCATCCCCTTTTTTACCGTTAAATTTCCTACATGTCCTTTAGTATTGTTTTGAGACTCTTACTATTTTTCTGGCTGGTTTTCCACATATACACATTCCTTTTACTTCTCCTACCCTTTCCCAAGGCTCTCCTAAAATGTCTACAAACTTGCTTATCTTCATCTCACATTCCACATCTCCACAGATAGGTACTTCAACTACCCCCCCCTTAAACTCTCCGTTCTCATCTATAAGGTGGTATACTGCATCTTTCGCCTCTCCCGACAATGATAGAAATGTTTCAGCTTTCTTGACCATGCTTTCAAACCAGCTTGTTATTCTATTCTCCATGTTAGATTTTATATCATTAAACAACTCTTCTATCTTTCCGACTACATCGTCTAAATCTGTTTTTATCCTTTCAAAAGTGTCTCTCCTTACTAGCGTTGCCGTTTTACTCCGCATCTCTTCAGGGCCTATCTCAACCCTAACAGGTACACCTCTAACCTCCCAGTGATAGTATTTTTCTCCCGGTCTCTTCTCTCTAAGGTCGAGTTCCACCCTAAAATGGTTCTTTAACTTTTCATAGACTTCCTTACTGTATTCTTCAACCCCTGGAACTTCTTTAAACGTGATTGGAACTATTACAACCTGTATCGGTGCTATGTTTGGTGGGAGGACTAGGCCGTGGTCGTCTCCATGGAGGGCTATAATGCTACCCACAACCCTTTCTGATACGCCGTAGCATGTTTGGTAGGCGTACTTTTCAACTCCGTCCCTATCTAGAAATTTTATGTTGAAGGCTTTGGAGAATGTTTGACCTAGATAGTGGACTGTCCCTATCTGTAAGGTTCTACCGTCCGGAAGTATCGTTTCAAATGCTATACTCTCCTTTGCGCCTGGAAACCTGTCGTATGGTGGACGTTTCGATATTATGTACGGAATACACAGTTGGTCGAAGAACCTCTTATATATTTCTACGGCCTGCTCCACCTGTTTCAAGGCTTCCTCCTCTGTCGCGTGTACTGTGTGTGCTTCTTTAAACGATGTTACCTCCCTTAGTCTAAACATGGGCCTTGTGGCCTTTGTCTCATATCTAAACATGTTAACTAGCTGCCAAACCTTTAGCGGGAGGTCAGCATGAGACCTTATCCACTTAGAAAACATGTGGTACATGGGTGTTTCACTGGTTGGCCTGAGGGCTAGCTTAACGTCAAGTTCCTTTAACCCTCCGTGGGTAACCCAGTAAACCTCGTTTTCAAAACCTTTGATGAAGTGAGCCTCCTTCATAAATATGCCCTCAGGAATAAGAAGGGGGAAATACACCTCTCCATGTCCTGTTTCCTTCAGCAGCCTCCTCATCACGTTGAATATGTTATTTCTAAGTTCCCACCCGAAGGGAAGCCACACGCCGCAGCCCTTCAAAGGATATGTAAAGTCAGCTATTTCAGCGAGAAACATGACCTGGTCGAACCATTCTGGAAAGTTTGACTTCGGAGGCAGAAGCCTCGGCTTTTTAACCAAATCATCACCCTATATTAATAATTCTGCTTTACCCCCTGTAAGCATCATAATATATTTACACGCATATTTTAAACCCCAGAGAAGAGTGATTGGAGCTATGCCTGGAACTCCAAAAACGATGAGCAACACGTTTGAAGTGTCTTTGTCAACTCTGGTTCGCATGCAGTCCCTATATGGATATATGCTAATAGGGCCTTCCGCGTCAGAGATTACTAGTTCGTTACCTGTTAAAGTCTCAGGGCCTCCTCCAATAGGATAGAAAGCCTCACCACTATCAGCATATCTGATCAGGAGCCTTTCACCCTTTATCTTGTCAAAATCATACGCACTCATAGGTAATCCTGTTCTTAAACTTGCAAGATTGTAGAGATCTACTATGAGATTTATGCTTGGTATCGATTCCCCCTGGACAACCCGCCTAATTAGTGCCTCGTTTGCTGGTCTTATCTTTGTTGGGTCTAGTCCCAAAAGTTTCCAATAGAAGTCTCTATAAACCCTTATCCTAGGGTCTCTAGCAATTTTCGAAGGCTCAGGGTATCTACGTCTAACATAGCTTATAACTTCCGATTCAACGTCATAAAACTCCTCTGGCCTGCTGGCTGTATTTCTGCATCCTCTAATAATGGCAGATGCTACCTGGACTCCCTTTAGCTTTTCCTGTACGTCGTCAGCTATCACTATCTCCATAGGCACACCCTACCGTTACAGTTCCTTTAAAATATATAGATTAAGACGCCTCTTTGCAAATAAAGATATAATGCTTTAGCCTACAACTGAAACTTCCTTTACAACTTCTCCTTTAAATCTTTCGAGAGAAAGGTCTTTGATGGGTAGGGATGTCTTTTCACCCATAATTAGCTGTGCTATGAGCGTTGCCGTCATTGGAGCTACCATAAAACCGTGGCCGCTGAAACCATTCATTTGTATGAAATTTCTAACCGTCTCCACTGGTCCGAGAATCGGGCGAGCATCGGGAGTTACATCGTATAGCCCAGCCCATTGTCTAAGGACGTTTACATGTCTAAGTTTCGGCATGTACTTTGTTAGAAGCCTTGCCATGTTTTTAGCAAAGGTTAAGCTTGACTCGTAATTGTAACCCGGCTCCTCTCTTGGGTTTCCCCATCCTCCTATAATTTGGCCTTCAGGCGTTTGCCTGAAGTAGAAGTTATCATGGAAGGATATGATCATTGGTGTGAAAAACGGCTTTACAGGCTCTGTTATGAGGATCTCATGTCTATAGGGCTTGTTTGGCAGTTGTACTCCTAAAAGCTTTGCGATCTCTTTCGAGTAGGCCCCTGCGGCGTTCACTATGTAATCTGCTCTTATGCTTCCTCTGCTAGTTTTAACCTCTACTATCTCGTTGTCCTCAACTCTAAATCCTAAGACCTCTGTATACTTGTATATTTGAGCCCCCTTTCTCGCGGCTGCCTCAGCATAGCCAATAGTTACCTTTATGGGGTCAGCATGGCCGTCGCTGGGACACCATGTGGCGCCTATAGCACCTATGCCTTCAACATTTAGTTCAGGGACTATATCATTAATCTCATCTTGTTCTAAATACTCAACCTCAAGTCCTTCTGATTTTTGCATAGAAACATTTCTCTTGAACTGTTTAACCTCCTCCTCCGTATGGGCAAGGATTAAATATCCACCTTGCCTATAATCAGTCTCACATCCAAGCTCCTCGTCAAGCCTTTCAAATATTTTAACGCTTCCCATCGCAAGCCTAACGTTCTCCCGAGTGCTCCATTGCTGTCTTATCCCACCTGCATTCCTTCCAGAAGAGCCGCATGCTATATACTCCCTCTCTACCAGGGTAACATTGGCACCTCGTTTAACAAGATAATAGGCTAGTGCGCATCCATTAACTCCACCGCCAATGATCAGAACGTCAGTCCTCTCCTTCATAAGCCTCAACCTCTAATACACCTACTGGGACAGGTCTCACCGGGGGCCTGATCCTATGGTGTTTTATAGCTTCAGGTTTTAGACCTGCTTTCCTCCTAAGTATTCCTGCCAGGAGCCTCATGCACGTTCTCCCTTGGCATGGTCCCATCCCGAGTCTAAGCTTTCTCTTCAGCTCCTCAACAGTTTTATATCCTTCATCTATAGCCTTCTCAACCATTTCTAAGGTTACATCCCTACATCTGCAAACAATAATTTCACCCATTCTTTAACACCATGATGTTTCTAACCTCCAAGGCGTACTGTTTATCTACTTCAACAGTGACTAACATCGTTCTTTCACGTCCAGCTGTAACTCTTAAAACATTTCCTTTACCTAGCTTTCTACCTTGAGAGTCCAGAACATCTACAATTTCGCCTTTCTCGGGTACCGGAAGAAACTCATAGGGTAGTGTAACTCTTCCCTTATCTCCGGATAAGTCAACCACAAAGATAGCTAAACCCGGACACACCCCTACGCATAGAGAACATCCAGTACATTTCTCAAACAAGACCCTAGGGGGAGATACAAGACTATCCTTCTCTATGGCGTTCACCGGGCAAGCATGTACACATGGGTCACATGGGATGCTTTCATCACACTCTATAAGAGCTTTAGGCCCTTTAGACGCCGCCAGAACGAATTCCTTCATGTAAGATCACCCATCATACTGAAGACTTTCATCTTCCCTTTAACTACTCTACTGCTAAACGGGCTTTTTCTGAACATTTCAAGCTGGCGCATAGTATTTTCTACTATGGTTTCCGCTCTCTGAACATTGTATCCTAAGCTTGCTGATGTTTCTGCGCCAGCTATTCTTCCTTCAAACATGGCTGTGGTTGCCTCTTCTATTCCAGAAGCGTCCCCAGCAACATATACGTTTTCAAGGCTTGTTTTTAGAAATTTGTTATGTAGGGGGACATACCCGCCAAGTTCCGGGATGTAAGATGTTTTTGCCCCCGCCTGGGCTGGAAGCTCGATCGAAGGAGATAATCCAACAGCTATACATACGAGATCAACGTTAAGTCTTTCTTCGCTACCTTCTATCATATTAAAGTTCTTATCTACCTCAACAATGGTTGCGCTTTCAACCCATTCTTTTCCCTGCACCTCTTTAATCGTATGAGACGTTAGTATTGGGACGCCTTGCCTCATAAGCTTATTTGCGTGTACCTTGTATCCGCCGATTTTGGGCATTATCTCTACTACTGCTCTAACTCGAACTCCAGCCTGAAGCAGCTGGTATCCCAGAATTAAACCGACATTTCCGGCTCCAACTATAAGAGCTTCGTTGCCGGGCTTAACACCATATACGTTCATTATAGTCTGTACACCCCCGGCTCCATAAACACCTGGAAGGTCATTGTTAGGAAACAAGAGCATATTTTCCATAGCACCGGTGGAATATACAACTTTCTTTGCTCTAATCCTATAGTAACGTCCACCTCCATAAGCTAGTAAACTTTCACTTGAACCGGAGTAATGGGCGAACACGCTACTTCCTAGTATCCAATGGGCTTTAGTCTTTCTGAGTTCTGAAAGAAGCTTATTAGCTATATTTATACCTCTGACCCCTGCGTACGCTTCTACAGATCCGAAGAACTTGTGTGTCTGCTTTATAAGCTGACCACCTGCCTTGTAGTTCTCATCTATTACGGCCACAGTGGCACCTAGCTTTGATGCGGTGATGGCCGCTTCCAAGCCTGCGGGGCCTCCGCCTACCACAGCTATGTCGACATCGACCTTTTCACGTTTTACGTCAAATTCCATGGTAGTAGGCAGGTCCGGCTCCCATGTTTGTGTTTCAACTATCATGCCCCCCCTTACAGGCTCAATACAAGTTCTAACATTTGGTATTCCATCTACACGCATTAGACAAGAGGAACACTTTCCGATCCCGCAGTAGAATCCCCTTGCTCTTCCAAGTTTCATGCTTCTCCTGAAAACTTTAATTCCAGCGGCTAAGAGCGCTGCAGCTATCGATTCCCCCTCGTACCCCCTTATTTGCCTATTATTAAAGGTAAAAGATACGGCTCTCCCCCTTATAAACCGGAGAATTGGGTGTTCATATATTCTTAAGTCTACATCCATCACTTTCAAAACTCTACGGTTAAAGGTTTAATCCTTTTCATCCGGTTAAATAGAGGATGATTATTATATTTTTCAACCACTAACTTCAGATGTAAACAGAGTGTGATTACAATGGGGGAGATAGTTGTAAAAAGAGCAGCAAACCTACCTATGGATGAACAGCCCGTTGAAATAGTTGAAAGGAAGGGGAAAGGGCATCCTGACACCATATGCGACTCAATAATGGATAGAGTTTCAATAGAGCTATCAAAGGAGTATCTGAAAAGATACGGTAGAATATTCCACCATAACATTGATAAAGGCCTTCTCGCGGCTGGAAAGGCCAAGGTGAGCTTTGGGGGAGGTGAAATAGTTCAGCCTATGCTGCTAGTATTTGGTGATAGAGCCACATTCAAAGTTAACGGCGATGAAATCCCGGTAGGAGAGATAGCGGTGGACTCTGCGAAAAAATGGATTAGAGAAAACCTCAGATTTGTGGATCCAGAGAAGCATGTGAAATACCAGGTTGAGATAAAAGAAGGGGCAGCAGCCCTTGTAGATATATTTAAGAGGCGTTCATCAGAGGTCTTAGGTGCCAATGACACTTCGGCATCCGTGGGTTATGCTCCCATGAGTAGTTCGGAAAAACTCGTCTTCAATCTTGAAAACTGGCTTAACAGCCCGCAATTTAAGAAACAATTCCCTGAAACAGGTGAAGATATAAAAATAATGTGTAGTAGGATTAAAAATAAGGTTGCATTAACCATCGCAATGCCATTAATAGACAGATACATATCGGATGAGGATGCATACTTCAAAAGGAAGAGAGAAGTCACAAATGAGATAGAAAACTTCATAAAAGAGTTTAAAGCGGGGGAAGAATGGGATGCTGAAATAGAGTTCAGCCTTAACACGTTAGACGAGAAGGGGAGGGGAATAAGCGGGCTCTACCTAACCGTCACCGGCACCTCAGCTGAGGATGGAGATAGCGGCCAGGTAGGTAGGGGGAACATGGTGAACGGTGTTATACCTTTGAACAGGCCTACTGGGTCTGAGGCTGCGGCAGGTAAGAATCCTGTGAGCCATGTAGGAAAGATATATAACATATTAACGTTTAGAATGGCCGGGGAAATCTATAAAAAAGTGTCGGGGATAAGGGAAGTTTATGTATGGCTGTTAAGTCAGATAGGCGTGCCTATTAACAAGCCTAAGCTTGTAGCTGTTGAGATAGTACCCATGCAAAGTGTGAACGTGGAAAGTATAAGCCCAATAATAAGGAATATTATAGAGGAGGAACTTTCTACAATCGATAAATTCTGCATGGATCTCGCCGTTGGTAAGTACAAAGTATGCTAGCTCCTCCTCCTAAATAGAACTATCAGGGTGGCCATAAGGAGTAATACTAACGCCAAGAGAAGCCATCTTAGAAGTATAATCTCCTCGGGCGTTTCAACCGGAGTCTGAGGTGGTGTTGAGAAGGGGGTAGTCGTGTTAATCGGAGGCGGCGAGCCTGTAACATTGTTACTACTTATATTTCCCTGCTGTAACGTCTGATTTCCTCCAGGTATGGTTTGATTCCCGGTTTCTCCGCTGGTAACGTTCCCTTCGCCTTGTTTCTCCGATGGCTTTACATTTATCGGTTTGTGGTAGGTCTGAATTACCTTCATACCCTTGTAAACCTGGAATGTTAAAGTTATGTATCCTTCTACAAGCGGAGTAAAGCTCATATTAACGGTTTTAGCTTCAAAGCTGTTCAGGCTCACAGTCGTTGAGGCCCCCTTAATATCTGTTTTTCTAAAGGACTTCAGAACGATCTTAAACGTTTCAGGATTTGCAAATGGGTTTTTTACTGTAAGTAAAGCGTAGGACGTGGTGTTAACCCGTAAGTCTCCAGGAACTTCACAGTTCAATATAATATTGTAGGATGGTTGCGGCGTCTCAGACTGCTGAGTTTCTGATGTCGATAAGGTGTAGGAGTAGACATACTCGTCTAGCTGGTCTCTAACACCGCTTTGTTCCGGATCGCTAAGCTCGGGTGAAAAGTATCCTCTGAAGTCGGCGCATTTAAACTTAGTGTAAAACCTAACGCTCCCCCAGCTTTTCATTCGAAGCCTAACTTCTAGATAGCATGTTCTTTGATTACTCAGGTATCCAGTTGCAACTAAAACAGGATATCTCAACGTCGCCTCTTCGGTTCCGTAGTGTGCCATTAGCTTCTGGGACCCCCAGTAACTATGGCCAGGCTCGTAAAGCATGGTGCTCATAGAAGACTCATAACCCAATATTTCAACCCCTAGGTCGGGAAACGAAAGCTCAAGCATCCCATAAGCAGCGCCTCCATTGTTTATAGCTTCGATTCTAATGACGAATTCCTCATCATACTCAACTTTAGCCGGATATTTAACATTAGTAATCTCGGGATCAGGAAGATAACCCATTTGGATAGTCTTATATATCCTCACCTTTACGTCCCCCCTCGTCGTCAGAAACTGAACGTAATTGCTCCCTTTGTTTACGTGTTCTATGGGGACGTCAATACAGTATTCGTTTATCCGGCTTTCAACCTTAAGTGAAGCCTCAACCTTATTGTTGAACCTAACTTCCACAATGTTATATCCACCTTCATGGGTTGACATGTTCAGGTAGATTCTCACTCTAGCCTTGAAGATATAGTTTGTAAAGTAAAGCATTACATAGTTCTCCTTGCCTAAAACCCAGTACTCATCGGTTTCATCATAAACATTTGATCGTAAAACCGTCCACGATATAAGTTGGCACCTAGAAGTTCTTGTGAGAGGCGTCAAAGCCAGGACGATTATACCTATTAAAATTAGAACCCTATCTTTCACACGTATTAATTCGATCTAAAGGATAATAAATATTTCTAAACGTCTCATAACTAATGGGCTCCCTAGGGAGGGTTCTCATACTTGTCGAAGAGGGGTTTGAAGATATGGAATATTTTGTCCCGTACTACAGGCTCATAGAAGAAGGCTTCACCGTTGATACAGCTTCAACCAGGATTAGAGTAATATTTGGTAAACACGGCTATACGGCCAAACCTCAAATACTCACTAAGGATGTGGAGCCTGGGGAATACAATGGTCTAATTATACCAGGTGGTAAGTCCCCGGGAAAACTTAGGCTAGACATGCACACCCTTAGAGTAACCAGAGATATCATGGTTTCCGGAAGAATAGTGGCAACAGTATGTCATGGCCCCCAGGTTTTAATCTCGGCTGGAGTGCTGAAAGGTAGAAGAATAACCTGTCACCCATCAATAAAAGACGATGTAATGTTGGCAGGTGCAAGCTATATTGATCAGCCAGTGGTGGTCGACAAGAACCTGATTTCCTCCAGGAAATCTGAGGATCTACCATATTTCTGCCGTGAACTTGTAAGAGCGTTAAAAGGGCTAAATTCTAAATAGGGACTTTAAAGCTTTACAGAAGCCTCTTCCTCCCGGCATGTCAACTGTCATGCTCGCTATGAGCTTCAGGTCTTCGGGTGCGTTAGCAAGGGCTATTGAAAATCCAGAGATCTTGAACATCTCCATGTCAAGCATGGAGTCCCCTATCGAAACGGTTTCCTTTTTCTTGATACCTATAAGTTCGAGAGCGAGCCTTAATGCCTTACCCTTATTCCACCTTTCATCCATCAAGTGGACCGCGAACCCACTGTTATGGACAGCTACGCCAGCCCCCCTTAGACAGCTGGCTATTACCTCTAACGGGAGATCTGTCTTGATGGATACATCTGCGAGTCTAAACCTGTTAGTTAGGGTCTCTCTCACCCTGTTTGGAAACATTCTCTTGAGAGTAGTGTAGGAGTTTAGCACTCGATCTCTATCCGCAAGTATTCGGACTGACCCGTTGTATACTATGACTCCTCCATTTTCCGCGATGACAGGGCCGTTGCATCCTATATATCTTGATAGGCAGTATGCGATAGGGGTTGCGTTTCCCGTGTTTAAAATCATAATTACGCCTTTAGAGACAAGCTTTCTTATGAGTTTCACAGCCTCAAGGTTGAGATGAAGTTTTTCATCTGTAATGGTTCCGTCCACGTCAAAGCTGACAGCACGGTACATAGGCAACTCCTTAAACGTAGACCTCGTACCTCCAATACCATGGTACCGGCATTACACGTCTACGTCTTCTTCTAAGCTTACTTCTCAAAGGTAGGGCAACGAGAACCCCTAGGACGAAGCCTCCAATGTGCGCCCAGTACGCTACTCCTGTTATTTCACCTAGGAGTGCCGGGATAAGCTGGTATATAAACCAGAAGCCTAAATAATAGACACTTCTGATTTTGTAGGTCGCTGCAAAACCGTAGGGGTAAAGTACAAGAGTTACAATGTTTGCATTTGGATATAACACCAAATACGCCCCTAAAACCCCGCTTATTGCTCCCGAAGCACCGACAGCCGGGATTCTTGAACCTATATTAAACAGCATGTGCGCAATACTTGCCGCGAACCCGCTTGCAATGTAGAAAATACTATATCCTACCCGTCCAAAAGCAGCCTCAACATTGTCTCCGAAAATGTAGAGGTAGAGCATGTTCCCAAAAATATGTGTAAAGCCTCCGTGGAGGAACATGGATGTTAAAAATCTATAGAAGCTACCTCCCATATCCACCTGAACCAGATATGGTATAAAACCATACTCATAAACAGACTTTTCAAGCCCGTAGATAAGCTGCCAGAAAAAAACTAAAACGTTGATAGCTATCAATGCGTAGGTCACCACAGGAGTAATACCGCTGGGGTTCTCATCTCTAATCGGCATCATCTTTATTCACTTCATAGAAGTTCTCATGGTTAGTTTTAAACCTTTAATGGAAGATCTCATATATCAACCTCGCCTTTTTCTCCCCCACCAGCGGAACCCTCATAAGCTCCTCAGGCCTACTGTTAGCAATCCTTGCTATAGTCCCAAAGTGATCTAAGAGCTGCTTAGCAAGCTTATCTCCGACCTGGGGGATCGACGATAAAAGATAGATTTTTGCGTTCTTCGAGGGTATAGCCGGTTTGCTTCTTCTAAACCATCTAGGCTCAGGAGTCTTATCATTTTTACCTTCAGCCTCTCTTTTAGCGAGGATCCTTATAAACTGTGCCTCAGCATCGTCAGTTTCAGCTATAAAAACAGCCGTCTCATAGACAAACACTATCTCCTGTACGGCTCCCATCAGCTGAGCCCAAATTGTTGACGAGTCCCTGCCTCCCCACCATGCTCTCTCTAAGACCAAACTCTTTAAACTACCATGGATCAGAAGCATTCTCCTCCTAACAGTGTAACCCTCTAACTCCTCCACCGCAAGCATTCTTGCAAGCTGATCCCAAAGCCTATTAGTAACTATCGACTGAAAAAGGTCCCTGATAGACTTTCTTTCCAATAAAACGACATGTTCGCCCTTATATATGTGAAGATCTCCTATTGTGAGCTGTTTGACCTCGACGTCTTTGAATATTTTTCTACAAAGGGATATTAAATGTCTATCTCTTATGTCAACAGTAATTTTTATGTTCACACCTAATATAGGGAAACAATAACAGTTTAAAATTACCCTCCCACTAAAATAACAATGCCGGAAATGAGACGGAGCGTAATACTAATAACAATATTAGTCCTATCAACGATAACCATTCCAAAAACCTTTAATGTCATAGCCCAGAATGCTGAAATGCACAGTTACACCTTTAATTTATCTTTCGAGCCGGCCAACGCAACGGTCACAGGTACATTGAACATGAGATATGTTAACCACGCCGGCAAACCCTTATCTGAGCTATGTTTCCATATTTATCCAAACGCATTTAAGCCGAAAGGGGGATACATCGATATCTTACAGGTTAAAAATGCAGAAGGTGAAAGCCTCAGATTTACAGTGGAAGGCGAAGATAAAACGATTCTTAGGATTACCCTCGTCAGACCACTGAAACCCGGGGAGGCGGTAAACATAACCATAGGTTTTTATATTAAAATTCCAAATATTGCCGATAGATTTGGATATAAATCTGGAATCTACTGTCTAGGCAATGCTTTACCGATAGCTTCCGTTTACGAGGAGGGGGTGGGATGGAATAATGACCCCTACTATCCTTACGGGGAATCTTTTAACAGCGAATTTGCATCCTACTCAGTTACCATAGAATGCCCTCTAAACTACATAGTAGCCGCAACAGGCGTCCTTAAAAATAAGATGATAAGCAATGGTGTAAAGATTACAGCATGGAGGGCTAGCCCTGTTAGAGAGTTTGTCATAGTTTTCGGCGATAATTTTAGGGTGTTAAAACAAACCGTTGGAAACGTTACAATTTACTCTTACTATTTACCAGAGCACAGCGAGTATGGCGTTAAAGCTTTAGAATGGGGTGTCAGGGCTCTAACACACTTTTCAGAACATTTCGGAATGTATCCTTATCCCGAGTATAGAATTGTCGAGACCTACGGTTGGTTTGGCGGAATGGAATATCCAAACCTAGTTATGATATCTTCCTCCCTGTACACGGGGGAATCAGCCGACTTCTTAGAACTAGTGGTAGCCCATGAGACAGCGCATCAGTGGTGGTACTGCATGGCGGGAAACGACGAAAACGACGAACCATGGCTTGACGAAGCATTCGCGGAATACTCCGAGATACTATATTATGAATGGGAGTACGGAACGGAGGTAGCCGATGAGATGTTTGAAAGATACGTTCTTTCTTCATATCATAGGTACCTCAACTCAGGCAAGAAAGAGCATCCGCTGGCAGAATCAGTCTGGTACTTCGGAGAGGACACTAATGCCTACTACACTATAATATACGATAAGGGAGCATGCATACTAAGACTATTAAGGTTCGTTATGGGTGATGAAAAGTTCTTCAAGGCTTTAAAACTGCACTTTGAAAGGTCAAGGTTTAAGTTGATAAAAATACAGGACTTTATAAATACTTGCCAAGAAGTGTATGGATCCAGCCTCCAATGGTTCTTTGACGAATGGCTTTTCAACGCAGGAAACACAGCTTTTAAGATCGAAGATGCCTATGCTGTAGCAAAGGACAGCGAATACATAATTCATTTCTCGATTTACCAATCAAACCCTGAATACGTAAATCTAGTTCCAATACTCATCCATACAGAATCTGGGGAAGAGCTATCTGCAATATGGGTGAATACCTCCAAAGTAGAATATAATATTACACTAACAGTGAAACCTACTGAAATAATTATAGATCCATACGATCATGTTCCTGGAATAGATAGGGAAAACAGCGTCCAAATAAAAATAGTAACAGGACAGCGCAGGACGGAGAAAGATATCATAATACCCGTAGTTATAGCACTTGTATCCATAGTATTAGTGATTACTGCAGTTAAACTGGTGAAGAAGCGTGAACCTGTACAGAGATAAGATTAGTTTGAAAACTACCTCTAGACTTCAGATTATTGACATTACAAGCCGTATTTCTCAGATAATAAAGAAGTCTGGATTTAAAAATGGGTTTTCCATTCTGCACGTGCCTCATACAACCGCTACGATAGCTGTGAATGAAGGGGACCCTGACCTATGGGAGGACATTCTGGAAGTCCTAACAAGGCTTGTCCCAACAGATGCAAAGTACAGGCATAACCTGAAATATGGGGGTACGCCTTCAGAGCAAAACGCGCATGCACATATTCTCAACTGCTTGTTGAATCCCTCAATAACGATTCCCTTCATTGATGGTAGGTTAGTTCTCGGAACATGGCAGTCTATCCTTTTTATCGAGCTTGATGGCCCAAGAGTTAGGAAAGTGGATATAATGGTGTATGGTGTGTGAACATGCCGCTAAAGGTGTTGTTGACGAATGACGACGGATTATACTCCCATGGGCTTAGAAGCCTCTGGAGGGAGCTTAAAGAGGTTTCGGAAGTGTCTGTTGTGGTTCCTGAGCAGCCGAGAAGCGCTACGGGTAAAAGTTTAACATTACATAAACCCTTAAGGCTTAATAAGACACATGTCGGAGGGCTTGGCACCGCATATATAGTCTCAGGGTCGCCTGGAGATGCTATTCAGATGGCCTTCCATAAGGTTCTGAGTCGGCTCCCCGATGTGGTTGCTTCAGGGTTAAATCCTGGAGATAATACGACTATTGACACACTCCTTACAAGCGGGACAGTTGCTGCTGCGATAGAGGCGTCATTATTAGGGGTTCCCTCGGTAGCTTTCTCGATGAAAATTCCACATGACTACTTTGTAAGAGAATCCGAATATGTCCAGCTTTTTGATAAAGCTGCCAAGATAGCAGCAGGCATCGTGAAGTGGGTAGGAAATAAAGGACTACCCGCTGGAGTTGATCTGCTAAACGTTAATTTTCCAATGGTAATAACCAAGGATACGGAAATCCATGTTACAAAGCTTGCAAGAATGAAATTCGAAAATTATGTTATAGAAAGAAGGGATCCTCAGGGTAAGTTATACTACTGGCTAGGTGGGACAGTTACAGTAAATATAGAGAAGGGTACGGATCTCTACTCGCTTGAAATAGAGAGAGCTATATCCCTGACTCCAATTAAACTTGACATGACAGCACCTATAGACAAGGAGTATTTTAGCCAAATGTTTTCCTCCCTAAATATTAGAGGGACGATATTCGAGGATAGGAATGAATAGAATAGAACGTTTCATAGCAGAACTTGAATTAGAGGGGAAAAGCAAGCATACGATAAAGACCTACAAAAGCATACTTAACACCTTTCTAAACTTAGTTGGACGAGACCCGGCTGACTGCAGCATCGAAAAAATAAAAGACTACCTTCTTGAAAGAAGAAGGAGCGGATACAACATATCAACCCTATACATTCATGCCGTCGTGCTAAGAAGGTATCTTTCATGGGCTGGAAGAACAGACTACGAATCCATAAGACCTCCAAGAGTCGGAAGGAAATTACCTGAAGTCCTCACGCCGGAAGAGATAAGAAGCATGGTGGAGGCAGCTGGCCGGTTAAGAGACAAGGCGATCATACTACTACTATACACCTCTGGCTTGAGAGTTTCAGAACTTTGCAACCTCAACGTTGAAGATTTAGATCTTGAAAGGGGAATAGTCAGGGTGCGGGGAGGTAAGGGAAGGAAGGACCGTATATCCTTCTTCACAAGGGAGGCCGCCGAACTAATACGGCAATACCTAGGGCAAAGGAGAAGCGGACCCCTATTTATTAACAAGGTTGGCCGGAGAATGAGGCCGTTAAATGTTCAAAGGATGATAAAAAAAGCTGGAAAGAAGGCTGGCATACCAGACTGGCAGAAAAGATGTACGCCTCACAAGCTAAGGCATTCCTTCAGTACACATCTTCTTGATAGAAATGTAGATATTAGATACATACAGGAACTTCTTGGACACAGCTCTTTGGCTACCACTCAGATCTACACTCACGTCTCAATTTCCACCCTTAAGAAACACTATGAACTAGCAAACCTGGAGCTCGGTATAGAAACCTGATTAGCGAACTCTGAGCATCTGCACTTTATACTTCGTATAAGACCTTAATCTCCCTGTCCTTTACCATCTCAATCTTTTCTAGAACTCTACTTCTGACATCGGTGATATCACGTTTATCCCTCACAATTTTACCACGTATTACTAAAGGTTTGAGAAGAGGCTCCATCTCCGCTCCACATTGCTTGCAAACAATACTTCTATCTCCCCATCTGGTTACAATCATCCTAAAGCATTCTGGGCAGCGATAAACCTGTTTTTCACCGGAGAGCTTCCCTCTTTTGGATCTAGGTTTCCCTTCAACTGCGACTATATCCATGCCAAAGTCAACGGTCTCCGCATTTGTTATGAATGTCCCGACTCCAAAGGCGTCAGCACCAGCTTCTGACAGCTCCTTAACTTTCTTGTCATCTAGCCCCCCCGAGACAAATATTTTAACGTTCTTGAAACCCCTACTATCAAGCTCCCACCTTACTTCCCTCACAATGTCAACCATCTTCCCCCTTCTAGATCTTGGCGTGTCCAGTCTTACAGCGTACAGTCTTTCTCCTAGAGTTTTAGCGGCTAAAATAGCTTCAGCCTTCTCATCCCAATAAGTATCGACTAGCGCTACCCTAGGTATGTCTTCAGGTAGAACCTCGTCGAATGCTTTCCACGCTTCAGCCTGATTTCCAAATATTAGTATTAGGGCGTGAGGCATAGTACCTACAGGCTTCAGCCCAAGCTCTTCAAGCAGTATTCCAGAGGAGCCATCACATCCACCAATAATGCTTGCCCGCTCTATGGATAAACTTATCCCCGGATGCATCCTCCTGATACCGAAATTTACAACAGGTTTCCCTTGGGCAGCTAACTTCACGTGTGCGGCTGTTGTTGCCACTCCGGAAGGCTGGCTTAAAAGGCCGAGAATCGATGTTTCATATATTGCAAATTTCCCATACTCGCCTTTTATTAAGGCTACAGGGATTTCAGGAGTAAAAATTTCACCTTCCTCCATACAGTAACAGTCTACATCTACGCCTTCAAGCAGGTTTGCAAGTTCCTCTACTCCTGCAAGTACACCCCAGCTCCAACCCCGTGGAATACTGTGTGCCGAAACCTCCATTGAAACATTTACCTTATCTAAACCTTTTGACTTAAGAATCTTAACGGTTCTTGCGAAGTAGACATCTGTAACTTTCCCCTTCTTTATTTCCTCCTCAGTAACCACATAAAATCTCCTCAATTTCACATTCTGCTAATCTATGCTTCTTCTTAATTTTTTATTCCAGTTGCACTATATTATACTCAGGAAGGAATTTAAGATGGGAAGGCTTGAGAGGGAAAGCGAAACAGGCCCAGTAGAATACAAGCTTAGAGTAGATGATCCACATAAGATTGA
Organism: Thermoproteota archaeon; assembly: GCA_027491935.1. Classification (GTDB taxonomy): domain Archaea; phylum Korarchaeota; class Korarchaeia; order Korarchaeales; family JAOZGB01; genus JAOZGB01. Next base: position 22,588 of record JAOZGB010000016.1, read on the forward strand.
GAAGATCGCCTCTCAGATGAAGTATAGACTAAACGAAGGCGGTGGTGAAGCATGGTATGAGCTAGGCGTAACCGATGACGGCGAGCTTGTAGGTATACCATCAGAGGTAGCTATGAAAAGCATCGAGAATCTCAGGAAGGCTGCGAGTCTTATCCCGGCCTCTTTGAAAGTAATAAGGAAGATAAAAGTTAAGGACAGGTTTGTCTACGAGATCTATGTAAGGAGAACCGCTGGTGACCCTCCAATAATAACTATCCCTACAATAGGCAATGTCGATAGTGGCAAGTCAACACTAATCGGGGTTCTATCTTATAATATTCTCGACGATGGCCGGGGGTCTGCAATGGCTCTAATAGCCCGGCATCCCCATGAGATAGTAAGTGGGAGAACGTCGGCGATCTCTACAACCCTGGTAGGCTTCGATAAAGATGGGAAGATTGTAAATAAGCTTATTCCAACCCCCAGCGAGGATGAAGTGTATATTAGAAGTTCAAAGATAGTTTGTTTCGTTGACCTTGCAGGTCACGAGAAATACTTTAAGACGTCACTTAGGGGGGTATGTGCATACAAGCCTGACTATGCGATGTTTGTTGTTGCAGCAAACGCGGGGCCTATAGGCATGGCTAAGGAACAGTTCGGAGTGGCGGTCTCTCTTAGAATCCCAATATTTTGTGTTATCACCAAGATAGATTTGGCTTCTGAGCCAAGGTTAAGCCGAACTATAGAGGAGGTATCGAAAATAGCTAAACTTCCATCGGTCAATAAAATCCCCTACATAGTCAGGGGGATGGACGATGTTGCTGTATCCGCCAAGCACATGACAAGTGGTAGGATAATGCCTATATTCCTAGTTTCTAATAGGACTGGGGCCGGATTAGATCTTTTGTCAACCTTCTTAAATCTCCTCCCCCCAAGGAATGAATGGTCTGACAAGGTTGACAAGCCCTTTAAGATGTATGTAGAGGAGAAGTTCAATATCACCGGAATAGGGCCTGTTGTACACGGCTTAGTCCTTCAAGGCTCAGTAAAGGTGGGAGACGACGTTTACATAGGTCCTCTCGGCGATGGAAGCTTTAAGATGGTTAAAGTTAAATCTATCGAGGTTCACAGGGTTAAAGTCGACAGAGCTATAGCTGGTAAACATGCCTGCCTAGCCCTGAAGAACATAGAATACAGAAAAATAGAGAAGGGAATGTCACTTCTAGATGCTGAAATAAAACCTGAGGCTATCTATGCTGTAGATGTTAACTTGTTCGTCCTTAACCACCCTACGATGATCAGAAGAGGATACGAAGCCGTAGCACATATAATGTCGGCCAGGCAAACCGTAAAGTTTATCAGGATGTCTAAAGAACCTTTAAGGACAGGGGATACTGCTACTGTTAGATTAAAATTTCTCTATAGACCCATATACGTTACCAAAGGTGATAAGATAGTCCTGAGAGAGGGAAGGACGAGAGCTATCGGAATCGTCGAGAGGGTCTATAGTACTTGGGACGGCTCTTCAAGTAAATCGTGAGACCTATTATAACAGCGGATAGTATGCCGGCTAGTGGAAGAAATCTCGATATTCCCCACTCCCCGCCACCATTCGCCTGTTCTCCTTTTTTTCCGAATATAACTGTGAATCCTTCTGTTGTTGCTTGAAACTCAGCTATGGCGGTTAGACATCCTTTTTCCCTATAGATGGTGAAGTAGTGTGGGTATCTTGTTAATGTGTACCCCTCTTCAAGCCTCAAAATAATTCTGAACAATGTTGTTTCGGAGGAAACAAATACAGTGCCTACTTTTACTTTGTTTGCTGATATGTTGACACGGAAGTAGAGGGCATAGTACGGCGTCTCCTCTTCTACGCTGACATAGTCCTTAATGGTTTCGTATCCGCTGAACATATTGTTAAGCAGATTTTGACTTTCACTTCTAAGATATTTAGACATGGAATTTATAATGTTCGTATCTACTTCGGGATAGTAAACTCTTAGAGTGCCATTACCATTTGGAACGCTTATTTCAAGCTCTATGTACCGCTTGTAACTGGCTGAAAACCCAGTGCAGTGTACATTTACCGTTTTACTTATCTCTCTACGCTCTCCATTTATCAGCTGGTATCGCAGCGTAAATGTAATTTCAAATAAACCCTCAATATCTGCTGAGCCTTCGTACATGGCTGTAACATCGCCATTTTGTAGTATCTGGTTCTCAATTATGCTTCTATTAACAATGTTTACACCTTTTGTAGTATAATATTCAAGGGCTTCGATCAAAATAGGCGAACCTGAGGTTTGAATTTTAATCTTGATATCGAAGGGTTCGCCTGCCATAATCCATATCTCTGAGGGGTTTACTTTAACCTCCACATTCGGCTCCTCAACCTCCATCGTTACGGCTACAAGATTCGAACTTATAGTTATGACTTTAGAGTATTCCTTATACCCGTTAGCTGTTACCCTTAAACTGTATGCCCCCTCCTCTATGTTCTCAACGGATAATGTGCCGTTATCCAAGGTGGCTCCAATGTAGGCATCGTTTAGGTAGACCTCAGCACCTTTTACGGGCAGACCTGTGGAACTCTTAACTATAAATGTGACATTGTAGTATTTTTTCTCTTTGCCTGGCGGTGGTGGCTCTTCAGCTTTAACAGCTACTTGGAGAGAAGCTTTAGATGTTGAAACACCGTCATAAGCCTCTATTACATAGGTGTATCCTCCCTCCATTTTTGGACTATCCGTGAATGTAGCCACTTCTCCCGGAGCTACATTGAACCTCTCATATACTTTCTTGGTTTCCCCATCTGGTTTATATACGTAGGCCTGGATATGGCAGTTAAACGATGCATTTAGCATGTAGTAAATCTTTGCTGTCTGGCCGACTTTTACAACGTTCTTCTCAGCCCATGCAAATATTAAAGGCTCAAAATAGAATCCCTCATGTTTGAGATACCCTCCATACCGTGTATCTACTATAATTTTCTCTCCATCTGTAACTCCACCAATCCTTACTATCTCTTTAACCTTCACAGTGTCCTCTGCAACGTAGAGGACATTAATGGTGCCTCCTTCCGGGATGCCTGTGCCTGAAATAATATCAACCACGAGAATTTGGAACTCAAGCCAGCATACGCCGGAAATCCCACAGTGGTGATAGACAACTGGGCCTTGAACTACTCCTAACACTACTACTTCCCCTGCCGGGTGCAGTATAGCCACCGGTACCGTGAAAAATATCAGTAAGGAAGCTTTGAGGTTTAACACAAATACTCTAACCTTGAAATTATTTATTTAGGTTTCTAGGCCTGAGTAGTAATACTGTAAGTTAACTTTCAACCGGCTTTAAGGCATGGTACGCCTGGAAAAGCTTGCCAATTATCTTATTTACAGTTTTCTGCCTTCCACCCTTCAACTTAAGTATTTTTATCCCTCTCTCCATGTCGGCGGTGACGCATTCAAACCTCTTGTCAAAAGTGGCTATAACTCTTATACCCCTCCTAATGCAGTACCCTATTATTTTTTCATAGCTTCTCACATTTTTGATAGCTGAATTCGGCTGCCATACGGCTCCATATCCCAAAATGTTGAGTCTCCTCTGAATACTATAGTATAGCTCTCTAGGTACGGTTCTATCAAAGAAGAATAGTGTCAAATACCTCTTTCCGCTTTTCTTCTTTGTAGTCTTAACCATTTTATTATCTTCCTCCCCCTATTACCATGTGGACGCAGTCCTCATAGTTGACATGTTAGATGACTTTCTTAAGCAGGGTGCCCCCCTAGAAGTCCCAAATGGTAGAAGAATAGTTCCAAATATAAAAATAATATTGAAAGAGGCTAGAAATCGAAAAATTCCTATAATATACGTATGTGATAGCCATCTCCCAATGGATGGTGAGTTTAAGATATGGCCTAAACATGCTGTGGAGGGCAGTAAGGGCGCCAAAATTTATAATGAGATTGAGCCCAAGCCTGAAGACTACATAATTAAAAAGAGAAGGTACAGTGGGTTCTTCCAGACAGATCTGGATCTACTGTTAAGAGAACTTAAAGTAAATAGGGTTCTAATAACAGGTTTACTCACGAATGTGTGTGTCTTGTTTACAGCTATAGACGCATATATGAGAGGCTACGACACCATAATAGTATCGGATGCAACGGCCTCTTTAACAGATGAAGATCAGGAATACTTTATAGACTACATTAGAAACACATTGAAGCTGAAGGCTGTAACTACAGGAGAAGCCATAAGAATTATTCAAGGTAAAGAGCCGGCTTCCCAGGGAGAGCCCTAGCAGCCTTACCCATGGGGTCATAGGTAGCCTTCTCCTCCTCCACTATTTTAACATCCTCTATTCCAGTTCTATCAACTATCATCTGCCTCAGCGTCTTTAACATTTCTACCTCAGCCTCCCTGGTAGAATAGGGCCATTTCCCCTCTCTTCTAGCGACCTCCCTAGCGACGGTTTCAGCCCCCCTACCATATTTCCTTAAGTAGTCTCTAAGCTGTCCCATCAGCTTGCCTAGGGTAACAGGCCGTTCCACCTTAAGCTTCTCAAGGGCTTCATACTTCCATGCCGACGCAACATATATGTAGAGCTTCCTCGGCTTTTCTCCCTTAATAACATTGAGAATCTGATTTACATCTTCCACCACCTGTAGAACCGTTGCATACGCTTTCTCGACATTTTCGTCTATCAACCCGGTTTCTTGCTCTGGCCAGCTCTCAAGTGATACGAAGCTTTTGTTTCCCATTCTTTCCCAGATTTCTTCAGCGATATGCGGTATTACAGGTGCCATAACTCTAATCCACCTGTCTTTTATATACCTAAATGTGTCGGCATTCGCGCATCCATACTTCAGATAGGCCTCGACATCGTTTAACATGTTGAAAAATGCTTCAACAACAGCTTCTCTAAGCTTAAATCTTTCATAACACTCTGTTACCTTTCCAATCATCCTATTTACCCTTGAAATGATCCACCGGTCTAGGACGCTTTTACCGCCTTCCTTGTCCCCCTCGAACTGCATTATTTGCCAGAATCTTCTGAGCTTCCTACCTACTGTCATAACATTCTTCTCACGCCAATCCGTGACGGTGTTTAGGTCGGCCTGGGAGATTATGTAAAGCCTGTACCAGTCTGCTGAATACTTCCTTGGAACTTCCACTAATGGTATAACGTTACCTTTGCTTTTACCCATCTTTGACCCCTCTCTTATCACAAGCTCGTTAAGTGTAATCATTTTCGGCCATTTCTCCCTGGGGAACAGGGCGACGTGATGGAATATGAAGAACGTCAGATGATTGGTTATGTGAGGGATAGCCGTATGCCTCTGGTCAACAGGATACCAGTATTCAAACTCATTTCTGATTTCTTCAAGCTCTTTAGCCGTAACACCGGCTTCTTCCGCTATTTTCTCGACGTCGCCCCTGCCTAGGAAAACGTAGTCCCAAAAACTTGGACTTAATTTTTCAGGAAGTATTCTTCCTCTAATTCTGTGAATTATGGTGTAGAATGCCATGTAGATAGTAGAATCGGAGAGGGACTCTATAATCCATCTCTTATCCATGGGTAAAGGTGTCCCTATGCCTCTTCTCCTGGCACATGGCCTCTTGTCAAGCCATTCAATCGTGTCTTCAAAAAGCCTCCTGTAAGCCTCTGGAATAATGATCATACTTCTCAAAGCCTCTCTAGCCCTATTCTTCCAGTCTTCACTACTGTAATCTATAAACCACTGGTTTTCAAGAACGGCAACTATCACCTTCCCCCCACACCTGCAAACTACGGGTTTTTTGAGGGCGGAGACTTCGTAGATTTTCACCGCTCTACCCATACTTTCAAGCCACTTTACAACCCTAGGTTTTACCTCAGACACCCTCCACCCCTTGAATGGCCCGACTGTCAAGACTCCCGAATAATATTCATCCTTATATACCTGTTCGGTTGCCTTCTCAAGCTTATCCTTTTCCATCTGGCTCCTAACCCCATACTTCTCGCATGCATCCTTCGCCGGGTAAACCCCGTACCCCTCTATTCTAATGATCGGAATCGGCTCTAACTCCTCAACGATACCCCTTTCAACTCCGTATTCACCTGGGCTACGCTTGATATCTATTAGTGCAGCATAATCGTATGGTGCATGCGCTGGAACCGAGTAGACGACACCAGTCGCCTCATCCGTATCTACAAACGGCCCTGGCAGGATTGGAA
>JAOZGB010000001.1 GCA_027491935.1 Thermoproteota archaeon
CTGAACTCTACGATTTTACCTAGGCTTACGCCGCCGTGATCACTTACAAAGGATACGGCGACGTTGGGTAGCCCCCTTAGTTTCTTGATTGTGAGAATGAAGGCTTTTTCAAAGTAGGACGCATGCATACTATACTCCCATGAATGGGAGCCGTGTACATGCCCTAAGTGGTCAAAGTCTCCGAGGTAAAAGCTTACTATGCATGTTTCATCTTTGTATTTTTCAACGATTTGATATAGTTTAGAAAAGCCGTCTATGATGGTCTGGTATCCGTAACAGTCAACATCTCCATATAGAAACCTGCTTAAGCCAGTATTCAATATGTGGGAGTGGGAAAGCTCTACAAATTTTACCTTCTCATCCATGAATAGATCAGACAGCCTATCCGCCCACATTAAGGCTTTAGGATTTACTCCAGCCTTGAAGAGCAGATCCTTGCCGGAACTCGCAGTATATTCGAGTGTATTAACGATAGCCCCTAACTCGCCGAAGTATATCTTTTGACCTAAAACCCCATGTTTGAATGGAGGCTTTCCAGTGTATATTGAGACAAGGGCGGAACTCGTAACTGTCGGAAAAACGCTTGACAGATGAAAACCGCCAAGTTCGCTATGAATAGCTGCTATCCGTGGAAAAAATGTTTTAAGCTGATTAACCCCAACTGTGTCGACTATTAATAGAACTTGGACGTTCGTACCATGAAGATTTACGTCTTCTACATGCTTCCTAAACTCAGATTTTTCAAAGAAGGTGCAGAAACCTTTTGGGAGCTCTACACCTAACAGTTTAAGTAGCGTTGGCTTAACATTCGCTATAGAGAGTTCATAGTCCGGAGTCATAATCTCATATTTAGAATTTACAGGTTTAATGTTCGCTTTCAATTTATCCGTTACACCCCCATCGCATGCCCTTCGGTTTTAGTAAGAGACTATGGAACTGTAAAAAATATTAATAAAAAGTGGTCTCTTAACCTGGTAGAATGGGCGTGGCTATTATTGCCGACAGGTACTCAGCCTTGGCGTTTAGGCTTGCAGGTGTAGACGAGTATACCGCAGACTCCCCGGACGATGCAGTCCAAAGGTTCCTCGAGATAGTTGATAAAGGGAACTATAGGGTTATAATGGTCTCGGAGAGGTTTTTTAAAGCTGTTAACAAGGCCAAAGTAAAAAGGTTAGGAAGTGAAGTATATCCTATAATAGCCGCCGTTCCCGACTTTGCCGGGTCTACCGGCGAGAGACTTCAAGAACTATATGATAGTATATCTCGCGCGGTTGGCGCAAAGCTAAAACTAGGTGAGTGACATGCCTATAAGTATCAGCCAGCTTAAAGAAATCATCGAGGAGGAACGTAGGCTTGAAGAGATCGTTAGAAACGCTGAAAAAGAAGCTGAAAAAATATTGGAAGAAGCCAAACGTAAAGCAGGAGAAATTATGAGAAAAGCTGAATCCGAAGAGGACATCACAATGGCTGAAGAAGCGGAGAGAATAGAGGAGGAGAAGCGGAAACTAAGAGAGGAGTTTGAACTGAAAATAGCCGAGATTCGAAACGCAGCTATGAAAAAAATGGAAACGGCTATAAACACTATTATGTCAAGCGTCCTTGGTGAGTAGATATGATAGGCGACCTGAAATCCGTGATTAGAATAAGAGCGGAGGAGGAGGCAAGGAAAATAGTAGAGGAAGCGAAAAAAGAAGCTGAGAAAATAGTCCAAAATGCAGAGTTAGAGGCGAAAAAGAAATACGAAAAAATACTTGAAGAGAGACGTAGAAAGTTCAGGATAAAGGCTCAGCAAGTGTTAGCATCAGAGAAGGCTAAGCTTAGAATAAAATATTCCCAGGAGAAGGCAAAGCTCGTAGATGACGTCTTTCAAAAGGCTGAAAAATTGATATATAATAGAATAGCTGAAATGACAAGGGAGGAGAAAATTAAACTGCTACTAAGACTCTTAAACGAAGCTGTGAAAGCAATGGGCCCTGGAGAGTATGAAGTTTCGGTGAATGAGGATGACATGAAAGTCTTAGATGACGTGTTGAGGCAAGCCTCAGAAATGTTAGGTGAGGAAGTCATATTACGCAGGGGGGAGCCCTTAAACGTTAAGGGCGGGGTCATAGTCAAATCCGCCGATGGGAAAAGGTTTTATGACAATACTATTGAAGCTAGGATTGAAAATGCACGTGCCATGTTGATAGGCAAAGTATACCAAATACTGTATGGTGATTAAACTGGCCAGAATAGGGAAACTTGTTAGGATAAGCGGGTCGGTTGTTGAAGCATTAGGGATTGAAGATATTACGATTGGGGAGATCGTAGAGGTAGGAGAGGAGGGGCTCATAGGAGAAGTAATAAGAATATTTGAAGATAGGTTTACAGCCCAGGTTTACGAGGACACAACAGGGCTGAAACCCGGCGAAATAGTAAAAGGCACGGGAAAAAGGCTTGAAGCGGAACTAGGACCAGGGCTTCTAAACAATATATTAGATGGTATAGGAAGACCTCTAGAGCTGATCAAGAACCTTAGAGGCCCATACATAACTAGAGGGGTTAAAGTGAACACGCTGCCTAGAAATATCAAATGGTACTTCACCCCAACCGTGAAGGAGGGCGACGAAGTAGCACCTGGAGACGTCGTAGGTACAGTTAAGGAGACCGAGTCCGTTACACATAGGATACTTATACCCCATGGAATAAGGGGGGAAGTAGCATGGGTGAAGGAGGGAAAATACACCGTAGATCAACCCATCCTCCTAGTTAAAAACGGGACAAATGAATATGAGGTGACAATGAAGCAGTACTGGCCAATAAGGGTTCCAAGACCCTTCGAAACTGACGGGAGGCTCCCACTGGAGAAGCCGTTGATAACTGGGCAGAGGGTCATAGATACGTTCTTCCCAATCCCAAAAGGTGGGACTGCAGCGATACCCGGAGGATTCGGCACTGGGAAAACAGTGATGCTCCATCAGCTTGCAAAATGGAGCGATGCAAAAGTTGTGGTATATATAGGATGCGGAGAGAGAGGAAACGAGATGTGCGAGGTAGTCACCGAGTTTCCAAAGCTAAAAGACCCATATACCGGTAGACCGCTCATGGAAAGAACAGTTCTCATCGCCAACACCAGCAACATGCCTGTAGCAGCAAGGGAATCCAGCATATATTTCGGGGTTACAATTGGCGAATACTTCAGAGATCAAGGCTATGACGTAGCACTTATGGCTGACTCAACCTCAAGATGGGCTGAAGCTATGAGGGAAGTTTCCGGACGGTTAGAAGAAATGCCTGCTGAAATGGGCTATCCAGCATACCTCCCAGACAGAATAGCAGAGTTCTACGAGCGTGCTGGAAGAGTTAAGGTTCCAGGGAAGCCTAGCAGAGAGGGAAGCCTAACAATAATCGGGGCGGTCTCACCCCCAGGAGGAGACTTCAACGAGCCTGTGACGATACACACCCTAAGATTTACCGGGGTCTTCTGGGCTCTAGACGCTGATCTAGCCTATAGCAGGCACTTCCCAGCGATAAACTGGCTGAAAAGCTACAGTATACACGCGGGTGCCGTGGCGGAACCTTGGGCTCAAAGCTTCAGCCAATACTCAAAGAAGATATTAGGATGGTGGGAAAGGAAGCACATGGGCTTCCTAGAGTATAGGAAGACAGCCCTAGATCTACTTGGCGAGGCGGCTGAGGTGGAGTCAATAGCGAGAGTAATCGGAGAGGCAAGCCTACCTGACGAGCAGAGAATAATACTTCTCGCCTCGGAGATCTTGAAGGAAGGATTTTTAAGGCAGAGCGCATTCGATGAGGTAGACAGTTACTGTGAAATAGGCAAGCAGTTCTGCCTACTCAAACTTATGATAGACTTCTACCTAACAGCTTCAGAACTTATAGATAGGGGGGTACCATTCGAGAGAGTAAGGTCTATGCCACAGATATTCAAGATGATGAGGGTAAAAGAGGACCCGAGAGGCATAGAAGCTATAAGAGAACTGTCTTTGGAAATCAGGGGTGAATTTCAGAAAATAGCAAGGGAATATGGGATAGAGGGTGTTGTGGTTGGGAGTTAAGGGATTAGCATATAGAGGGGTTAAAGAGATCAAAGGATCCCTGTTAATAGTTGAGGGTGTGGAGGGAGTAGGATACAATGAAGTAGCAAGAATAATAGGTCAAGATGGTGTTGAAAGACTTGCAAGAGTCCTAGAAGTTGGGAAGGGATACGCTATTCTCCAGGTGTTTGGAGGGGAAATAGGGCTTCAGACCGACGTGGTTGTAAGGTTTGAAGGGTCGGCATTCACAATACCGGTCTCAGACGAAGTTCTTGGGAGAATGTTCAATGGCAGATTTGAACCGATAGACCATGGTCCACCTATAATCTCAACTGACAGGAGAGATATTAACGGAGCACCCATAAACCCAAAAGCAAGAATATATCCCAACGACTTCATCCAAACAGGCATCTCAGCTATAGATGGGATGCTCTCGCTGGTTAGAGGGCAGAAGCTACCAATATTCTCTGAAAGCGGCCTACCCCATAATAGGGTCATTGCACAGATAGCAAGACAAGCAACTGTAAGAGGCGAGGAAGAGGAGTTCGCACTCGTATTTGCAGCGATGGGTCTCAAGAAGGATGAAGCACTATACTTCATCGACGAATTCGAGCATTCCGGCGCATTAGAGAGATCTGTAGTAATACTTAATCTTGCCGACGATCCCGCTGTAGAAAGACTTTTCACACCTAGAATAGCGTTAACCGTAGCAGAGTATCTAGCTTTCGAGCTCGAAATGCATGTTCTTGCAATACTAAGTGACATGACAAACTACGCTGAAGCACTAAGAGAGATGAGCGCCGCTAGAGAGGAAGTGCCAAGCAGGAAAGGATACCCAGGATACCTTTACAGCGACCTAGCGACAATCTATGAGAGAGCAGGTATTATAGAGGGCAAGAAGGGCTCTCTAACTCAAATGCCTATCCTAACGATGCCCGGGGGAGACCTGCATCACCCAATCCCAGACCTAACAGGGTACATCACAGAAGGGCAGATCATACTGGACAGGGAACTCGACATAAAAGGCGTATACCCGCCGATCAACGTTCTACCAAGCCTGAGCAGGCTAATGCGGAGTGGAATCGGCAAAGGAAAGACGAGGGACGACCACAAAGACGTTTCAGACCAATTATACTACTCCTATAAGAGAGGCGTTAGAGCAAGAGAACTAGCAAGAATAGTGGGTGAAATGGGCCTAAGCCCAGAGGAGAGGAAATATCTAGAGTTTGCAGAGGCATTCGAAAGAAGATTCGTAAACCAGGGAGAATATGAGAATAGGACAATTGAGAAAACATTAGACATAGCATGGGATATACTGTCAATCCTGCCAGAGTCTGAGCTTGTAAGGATACATGAGGAGTACGTTAAGAAGTATCATCCAAAATACCGTGAGAAAGCCTCCAAACCAGCGTAAGTGATATCTGATGTCCAGCAGGATAACAGCAACCCGTGGAGTACTGCTAAGACTTAAAGAGGAACTCTCATTTGTTGAGAGAAGTAAGGAGCTACTGGAGTTGAAGAGAGATAATCTGGCAAGAGAGATAAATAAGCTGCTAGGGAAGATAGCTGTTCGGAAGGAAATAGAGAAAAAGATTATGGATGGCTATGAACAGTTGAAAAGAGCATACGCATCGATGGGATACTGGGAGGTGAAAACCAGAGCATTGTCTGTAAAACCCTTAAGAGTGAAAGCTCTGACCAGGAGCATTATGGGAATAAGCATCCCCACCGTAGAAGTAGAAGAACAAGCGGACATCTCGTCACTAACAGACCCGAGGATAAGGGCGGTAGCAGAAAAATTCAACGATATGATATCCGAGGTGCTAAGTCTTGCTGTGATAGAAGCCCAAATAGAGAAGATAGCCTACGAATTAATGATGACAAATAGAAAAGTCAACATTCTAGAAAAAGCGGTCATACCAAACTACAAGAAGATGATAAAATACATAGAGGACAAGCTTGAAGAGGAGTCGCTTGAGGAATTCGTGAGGGCGAAGAAGATAAAGCAGGTTATAACGAGGGAATAAGAATGAAAGGCCCAGGAAGAGTTTATCTTGAAGTTAGAACCAAAACCCTCTTGTCCCATTTACTAACACCAAAAGCTATTAGAGATTTGATCGAAATCGACGATCTTGAAAGCACGCTCGCGTACCTTTTAAAAACCGACTATACTGAGGAAATAAGTAAAGTAATGCATAACCCTGAACCAAGAATCCTGGAAAATATTTTCTACAGGAAAGCTGTCCAGAGATATGAAGAATATAGCATGATAATAGAGACGGTAGCTATAAGGAAACCTGTTAGGGACATGATATTAAATTATATGGCTAGGTTAGAAGTTGAAAATCTCAAAAGGATAATTAGAGCTTTGCACTCGAATAGAACCGTGTCGAAAGATGCGTTAATACCAGTAACGAGAAGAATATCACGGATAAATTTTGAGATTTTAAGAGGTGCACGGTCAATATACGAATTTATCGATCTCATAAAAGAGACCCCTTATAGTAAGGTAAGTGAATACATGAAATTCTACTTAAAACATGGAATTCCACTAATTCTAGAATCAAAAATTGAACAAATATATTATGAGAGGATACTAAACTTAGATTTTAGGTTTGTAGATGTTAAGCCGGCGTTAGAAATGATAGGAACAGAGATTGATCTCAAGAATATATGGTTTGTTCTACAATTAGCAAATATAGAGGCTGGTAGGGAAGTGGGAGCTGAAGCCTTAATTAACTACGCCCATAAAATAGACACAGGTAAATTGGTTAAGGCTATAAGAGACGAGGGCTATTCAAAGGCGATTGAAAGGTTAGAACGTTCAAAATACTCAAATTTAGTTAAAGAGTTAAAAGAATTGATTATGGAAGGTAAGGCTGACTATGGCTATGGTCTACTGCTTAAAGAACTCGGAAAAGCTTGTCTTGAAAATTTAAAGGGTATCGGGATACCAATAGGCTATCTCCTTCTAGTGGATTTAGAATCTAAAAATCTGGCGAAAATCATTACAGGTAAATATTTAAAAATGATGAAAAGAGATCTCGCCTACTACACCTCTGTTTAGGACTAGATTTTACCGAGTATCATCACAGCAAGCACTAGACCATATATAGCTAATCCTTCACCGAGTCCTGATACAATTAGGATCCATATCTTTAACTCTGGCCTTTCCGCCGCAGCAGCAAATCCTGCAGTAGCGGCGCCGTATATCGCTATGCCTGCACCTATGGCTGAGCCCGCCATGCTTATCGCCGCAGCAAAGAAAGCATCCGAACCCATTGTTTGCGTAGATTCACCTCCATGGTTTTGAAGTGATTTAACATATAATGTAGAACCTGCCGTGGCAATAATACCTACTATAGATAGAATTAGGATAGCTTGTTTTATGGAGACCTTCCTCTTCATAAAGCTTACAAGTACACTTATTATATCCCTATTCATCCCCCTCACCAATGTACAGGATTCCAGGTTTGCCCCCTTCTGCTTTATTAAAAATTTTTCCAGATAGAATTCTATGGACACGGTAATAATAGGTATAAAAAGTTCTTACAACCTGAAGGGTCTGAAAGGCCTGCCATCTCCGCTGTAAAACTTTGTAAAGAACTCATAGTACATCAACCTCATTGATTGTATTAGGGAGGCTAGCCCTTCAAATATTATTACGAGAATGTTGACAAATACATAGCCGAAAGCTCCAGCCAGCTCTGCAAGGCCAGCAGCGGCTACCGCTAATGCTCCGTGAGCCATCGCGAAGGCTGCAAGCCTTATATATGATACTGAGTTTGCGAGGTAGCTCATGAAGGTTTCTAGAGCGTGGGAAAAACCTGTCATGATCCTATCTCCTATCTCGCCGTGTCCTTCTACTATCGATTCTACTACTGGGTGGATGAATATTAGTAGAAGGCATATTATTGCTGTCCCTGTTAGGAGGGGGTTTCTCATGAATACTCCTATGTCCATTCCTTCTTTTAGGAATTTTATTCCAAGCATTACTCCAGCAGCATAGTATGTCAGTCCTGCTATCCCTTGTGCGCCGAAGACTGCTTCCCATTTATGTCCTTGTTTTAGCTGGTTTATAAAACCAAGTATTATTCCGAGAAACATTTCTATGACCCCGAAGGCCAGTGCTATAGCCATTATCTTGTTTAATTCGTGGAGAGGTGATAGAAGCAACGGGTGGAAGGTTTCCATTAGGAAAAATTCACCGTATAGTAGGCCGAAGAACATCGAGGAGGCACCGCACATGGCTAGTACTCCTCCAAGCCTGTTTATCGCATGCTTTGAGAGTCCAAATATTGATATACGGGACAGTTTTAGTAGGACCCCTATTAGAAGGAACACAAGCCCTTGGCCTAGGTCTCCAAACATCATTCCGAACATTATCGGGTATAAAATCGTCACTATTGGCGTCGGGTTCAATTCGTAATAGTTAGGGTTACCCCTCAAGTTAACCAGTAATTGGAAGTCTTTTAGAGGGGTTTTGTTTTCTACAATTATTGGCGGTGTTATTTCGGGAATAGGATCTCTTATTAGTATGGATTCTTCACGATTCGTAACATCCGTCACGATTCGCTTAAGATCCCTGCTCCTCCTTTTAGGGATCCAGCCGTGTATTATTGTTTTGCCGTTTTCCCTCCACAGTTTGGCTTTTTCCCTCTCGATTTTCAGTGTTTTCAGTATTGCTGGTTTGAACTTTTCAACTTGGATCTTTAGGCCAAGGAGGTTTTTCAGCGATTCTACAAGTTTAGACTTGATTTCGCCCTCCCTCTTCCTAAGCTCAGCTATCGCATCATCAGTTTTAGATGGGAGACCTTCAGGCAGCCTTATCTCCTCAAAGTTTAAAAGCTTCAGAACCTCGCCAACATACTCCTCCTCACCCTTAACACCAACAATGACAACAAAATAGTC
>JAOZGB010000006.1 GCA_027491935.1 Thermoproteota archaeon
TGCTTCACCTGCAAGTGGTCTAAAGACAAACATGCCAAACGAAACGTAAATTGCTACATAGATCACAGCAATCAAACCAAGCTTCCAAACCCATTCTATCAAAGGCATAATAAGGTGATTAACTCTCTGCGACTCCTCAGTTCTTTTCATTCTTCCATGGATCAAAACGGCTAAGGGTGAAATGTAGTTCTTTATTCCATACTTCTGACAAAGCTTAAATGCGCACTTGTTCAACTTCACAACATAATCCTGTGGAGGACTCTCCTGCTCGCCATATAGATTCTCATATTTTTCTACAAGTTCTGGAAAATTTTTCTTTAATAATTCTAAAAATCTTATCCGCTGATTGCTTCTTAATGTCATCGCTGCACCAATCAGGATGTATTTTGCATGCTCCGATGCTCTTCTAATTACTTCCTCGATATTATCCTCATCATCTAAAATATAGGGCACAATGGGAGTAAAATCGACACCTGCTTGTATCCCTTCTTCATTTAATTTCTTCACAGCCTTCAACCTTCTTTCTGGAGAAGGTGCAAGTGGTTCTAAATATGGCAATAACTTCTGATTAAAGGTTATAATTGTTAAAGAGACTAACACCAGGTCTGTTTTGCTATTTTGCCCAATAAATCTATATCTCTTAAAACCAAATCGCTTTTCGTGACAATATGAACAGGGAACCTGTGTTTTGCTAAAATTTCTAGTATTCTTCTTGTCAGTTCATACTTTCTTTCAGCAGGCTGATAAGGATCGGTAACACCAGACATTGCTACCACATCTGGTTTGAACTTTGTAACTTCTCTTTCTAAGACCAAAGGTGCTTTCTTTTTTACATAGATTATTCTTGAGAAATCCTTGTAATCTTTATGAACAAGATACTTTTCTGTTATAGCATCGCTATAATTACAGGCAAACTGACAGCCGCGATAAGGGTTGAGATTGTAGCGATTCCAGAACCAATTGTCTCTATACTTCTGTTTTTTGCAGAACGCTCTTCGCTTAGATTTCTCTAAATTTTACCATTTTACCAATACCGCTTTCCTTTGAGAAAACCATTGATTCCCTCTTTTTTGATCTTACTAAGATTCTTCAGATGGGCATCTCCATGCGTGGGTTTTAAGAAGTCTAATTTTTCACAAGTCTTGAATTTTTTGCATTCCCAACAACCGTTGATATTTTTCTTCTGACAACATTTTCTGATTTTGCAGAATAGTGGACCACCTCCATTTCGGCAGGCTCTTTTACACCGCATCTTAACCATAGCACCCAATACTTCATAGCATTTATCAAAATTCTCAAATTCCTTTGCAAATTTTGAAAACTCTTTATAGTTTTGGGTAAGTTTTACTTCTCTTAGTTTCTTTCTCAAATCTCTGGCTAAATCAGCAATCTCACCTTGATAGAAAAAGCAATCTCCACAATACAAACCACAGTAAGCTACCAAATTTTTATCCACCATAATCTCTACCTCCTCTTCACTGTTAATTCAACTCCTTCTCTAAGGGCAACTTCATTGAGAATTTCCCTAAGAATTTTCGCTTTGATTTTTCTATCACCAGGTTTGACTCTGTTCGTCCTCAGCTTTTGGTTTGCATTAACCAATGAATGTTCTAGATCCACTAAATCAAGTAAGGCTACTGCTTTGCAGAAAAAACTCCTCGACCATCCATCATCAAAATTCTCTATCATTGTTTCAAGTAGTTTAATTCGTTCTTTCTGCTGTTTTATGAACTTTTTAATTCCATATTCTTTTATAAAGTTTCAAATTGGGCACCATCTTCTCATAGGGTGGATAAGACGAAGATATCCATTTCCCGAGATTTTTAAATTTTGAACATGGAAATTCAGAGCATTCAGCACAAACTTCAAGATTCTTTTTCTTTACACGCCAGATTATGAAGGAACAAGATGGATGGCTATTGAAAAAAATCAGGCCCGCAGCATCCAGGACATCTTGAAGTGTCCGCTGTATAGTATCTCGGGCATAAACCACAATCAAGACCACATACACCTATTGTTGGGTATTTCCTTGTTGGGCTTTTTAAATCTGAATTCATTTGTTTCATGATTTTCATTCTCTAATTAGTTGTAAAATCTTTTCTTGCTTATTACTTCTTAATTTCTTCATTCCATCTTTAATTATCCATGTTGTATCCTTACTTGGATTCGCTTTAGCCCATTTCATTAAGAATCTTGCTACCTCATCCAGATTCTTTTTGGTTATTTCTCTTAAAATCCATGATACCGCCTTTTTCACATCTTTGTCTTTATCTTCCATGACCAGATCAAGAATCCTGAAGACTCTATCCGTTATTGGGACTTTCTTGTATTCTCTTAAACTTACCACTCCAAAACGCCTGATCCATTTATTCTTATCTTTAATCCATCTTTCAGAAAGTGGCAAAACAAGTTCTGGATTTGAATAAACTATTTGTTCTACTCCGCACATGGCAAGATTATCACAGTTAGCCCAGTTATCAAGATCCGGTAATACTAAAATGACAAAATTTAAACATATTTTTGGATTTTTCGGGCCAAACCTCTCCAAGCTTTTTCCTGCTATCTTTCTTGCTTCAAAAGAACCTTCATTCCAGATGGTTTCTAACAAAGATTTTGCTCTTGTTGGTTGTTTCTGGATAAATTTTCCTATCTCGGCAGCCACTACCCTCAAAATAGGAAGTGGAACTCCGTAAAACTTCCCAGTATCCGGGATGATTCTCTGATAATTTTTGGTTGCCTCTTTATCCACATAGGATTTAAGGAGTTCCTGCAATTCTTTTGTAAATTCCTTTGGTTTCTCTGCTTTTTCAAGCAGTTTCACTGTTCTCTTTTGGATTCGCGATTTATCCATATTCAAAACCTATATCCAAATTATTTTTGTTGTACGCCTGCTTCTGTAATTTGGGATGACTTGCCTTGCAGATGATGGCAGATCCTGGTAAACTTAAGAAGCCGGGATTCTTTCATGGGGGTTCACCTCCTTTTGCCAGAGTTAAATATTTAAATATTATTAAGGCTTAAATTAAGTCATGTTAAGCTTTACTCCTTTGATTCTTACCGTCATAGCTACTTTCTCTGTTATAGTTACTATAAAAGTAAAAGATATGCTTAAAGTATCTCTTATCGTATCTGCCTTATATACCTTATTTAAATACATTAACGTTTACGAATTCTCAAAAATTTATCCTTACGGATTTACATGGGCTCATCTTTTAAACGATTGGAAAGAAGAATATCTTTCGTTTATATTAATTAGTTACCTGTTTCTGATACCTACTAGCTTGCTAGCATTAAGGTTTAGGAATAAGTTATTTTGGGGTAGTAAAAAGAAAATATTACTAGGTATCCTATTAGGAATTGTGATGTTATTAGTTTTAAGCTACTTGTTCATGAATAGGTTTTCAAGAAATCCATTAACTTATGTTCTTACAGCAATAACTTGGAGCTTTTTAGGAGGGTTTACTGAAGAGCCTTTATATCGTGGAACTCTTATGGCAAGTTTTAAGGAAAGGTTTAACTGGTTAGTTGCTTTGCCATTTCAAGCACTTATATTTGGGATTAGCCACATATGGAGCTTTGAAGCCGTTACAGCTGGATTTATATTTGGTCTCATACTAGGCATCTTTACTAGGTATCTTGGAATTGGTTCTGCAATAGCTATTCACTTCTTTATGAATCTTGTAGCGCATAACTTGCTTTAAGCTAAGACATTAGCAGTATAAAAAGCTAAATAATTATCCTATATTACTTAAAGAAAAGTATGGTTAAGAAAATTTACAATCATTAGAAAAGGTAAGAGAGGAGTTATGAAAAAGGAAACGAGCCTCGTTTTGTTAAATTCTTAAGGCTAAAGGATTCTTTCAGCTATAATGAAGGTTGCTAGCACGTGCATTAAATCTGCCAAACTAACTATGCCAACTAACTTGCCATTTTGTGTTACTGGTAGCTGGCTATACCTATGAGCCCTCATTAACCTTATAGCATCAAATACACTTGCCTCTGGAATCTTTAAAATTGATCGCTCCTTAAGAAAATTGAGATGGAAAGACTGGGGGAGACAGACGATGGATAAGAATGATATAGAACGAGCTGAAAAACATAGTAAGTCGTTTTATTTCGGTATAGTGGTATTTCTGATTATGGGATTTGTCTCTTTTTCTATATTCATGAATACTTTCAGTAAAACAGGAAAGGCCGTTAGTATTCCTCTAGCATTTCCCATAATGGCGATAATAATCTTCTATGAAGGTGTTGTCAAAGGGAGAGGTCTAGGTGAAGTAGGCGTCAAAAGGGAGAACTTTTGGAGAAATGTCGTGATCGGGGCTTTGTTGGCATTTTTCGTTTTCACGATGTTTGGTATTGCAAACCTCATTATTCCTGGCCTAATGGAGGAAGTTGGTAGTAGACCGGAGACTGTGAGCAATTTTTTCAGATTTAGTTTCCCGTTTCCGCTGAATTACATCCTTCAAACAGTCTACGTCTTTGCTTTACTTGCACCTGCAGAGGAAGTTTTATTTAGGGGTTTTATTCAAGGCAAGTTACAGAAATGGATGAGCGTGCATTTAGCTATTATCGTCCAATCTATCCTATTTGGGCTTGCCCATGCAATCCCAGCATACGCGATGGGGCTGTCTACCATTTACTCCCTGGGCTACGGATTGATCGGATTTTTCGGAGGAATGCTTTACGGAATTGCTTTTTATAAAACAGGTAACAATATTGTTGCTCCTTGGATTGCTCATGCAATTTCAGATTCTCCATTAATACTATTAACCCTCAGAACCTCATGATTTAAAATGACCCTTTGTCTGAACTTCAGATGACAGGAACTACGTTAAAGGTAGCCTCCCAAGGATTTCGACATCATTCCGGGAATAAAACGGATATTTAAGTAGAATACTGCGAATTATTTGATTCAACGGCTTTTATCCAAGCGGAGCAAATTTTATATTCGGGAGAAAATAGAAGCACCTGGGCACAAACCGAGATTATAAACGTACTTTGTGCCAAAAAGTGCAGGGGTAGGTTTATACACTCGTTTGAACCCTCTGACTTTGGAAGCTTCATCGCCTTAACCTCGGCTACAATATCTCCTAGCATCTCCATTAATCTCTTTGAGAGGGCTTCGAACTCCTTTGTTGACTTTGAGACGAATAGTTCCCTCTCCAACGGGTCTTATTTGACGGGCCTGTGCATAAAGACTACATTTATAAACGTAGCAGCTGTCGGAATCGACGCCCATACAACATTTGGCGAAAATATTAGTTTAAATAGTTTATTTAGTTTAAATAGGATGTAAGAGTGAAAATAGGCTTGGAGAAATGCTTCAGTGATTTATACCTGCACCGAAGCCTTTCATAGTTACTAATTTAACAGCTAGACGCTAAAGCGTCTTGCCGGTTTATTCTTACTAGGGCTATATAAGTGAGACTTTAATAGTTAAGTTTGACTTTAAATGGTAAGGTGAACTTTATGAAAAGAGTAAGTGTTCGTGTTAGGAAAAAGGGTCAATTGACACTTCCTGTTGAGATAAGGAGGATTTGGGGTTTACGTGAGGGGTCGGAGCTTATATTCATATATGATGAGCGAGGAGCTACTGTTAAGCCTATGAGGAGGGTTAAAGTTAGGGAGTTCTCGGGAGCCTTAGGAGATCCCTGTGAGGATGAGGTAGCCTTCTCCATCTTGGATCCTGAACTTCTTCCGCTATACCTTAAAGAGAAGTATGAGGGTTAACTTGTGGTTAGGTATTTAGAGCAGCTTCCTAAGGGTGCGGTAGTTTTTATAGATACAAATATATTTCACTTGTACTTGCGAGGCCCCCGTCCAATTAGGGATTCCTGTACCGCCTTTCTGGAGAGAGTTGAGGAGGAGAAGATAATGGGCTATACTTCTACACTTGTCTTAGACGAGCTGGCGTACAAATTATTATTGAGGCGGGTTGAAGAATTGTACAAGAGAAATCCACTTGAAGTAATAAGGGAGAAGCGAGAAGTTGTAGCCGAAGTTGCTCCTTATGTTGAAAATGGGCTCAATATAGTACTTGGTATAGAGGGACTTCAGGTTTTAAGTGTAGAGAGCTTTCACCTATCAGACTTCATGGAGTATGTGAGAAAATACTCGTTACTACCAAGGGATGCTCTCCATGTAACTATAATGGTTGCGATAAATTGTAAAAATATAGCTTCGGCTGATGAAGATTTTGATCTAGTCCCCTTCATTGTTAGATGGTCTCCTGTATGAGTTGTGGATGGGGGAGATAAGGTTGATGTATTCCAAAGCGGACGTCTGTAATGTTTGTGGATGTTTCCTGAGCCCTGTAGGGCACTGCTAATAGCTAGCTGGGTGAATCCCCAGCTGCTTTCGGCTGGGGCCTAGCTTTTAAGGAAGCGTTAGAGAAGCTTGCCAGCTTTCCATGTGTTAAGCTGTATATTGTAAAGATTCTTGGTGAAAGGGATACTTTTAGGCTTAGGATAGGTGGGTGTTGAGCTCTGTTCAAAGTGTACCATGAGCGGAATATTGTGGTTGTCATAAAAATAGATCTGAGGGATATATTGCAGAAGCTGAAATATCATTTCCCGTTATCTTCCGTTGTCTGAAACGGGCAAATAGCCGTTTGAAACTTTATAGTAGCTGGGTTTCAGGCTTAGAATTGTCGGGGCTGGTAGTTAGGGCTGTCACTATGCTGTTATTCTCATCTTTTATCTGTGGGGGTTTGGCGGTTGCTGATATTTTCAAACATTATGTTTATATTTTTGAAACATGATGTTCATGTTATGTTAACGCTTTCCGCTGGGAAGAGGAGGGTGGTTGAGTATGTGCTTAGCCATGTGGGTCCTTTTAAGGTTAGGGAGACCGCCAGAGTTTTGGGGGTTAGCCCTGCGCTGGTGAGCAGGACATTTAGAATGCTCGAAGGCCTTGGGGTTCTTAGGGGTGGGAAGCTGAACTTAGACAGCCCGCTTACTAGAGCTATGAAAATATTGTTAAATGTTGAGCGGATAGTAGACAACAAAATACCCAGCCTAATCTTAGAGTTAAAGCCGAGGGGGGCTGGCATTTATGGCTCATGGGCCTCGGGTACCAACTTTGGGGATAGTGATCTTGACATGTGGATTCTATTTGACAATCATCCTGGCGAGGCAAAGATAGCTGAGCTTTCAAGGAGGATTAGGCGTAGGATTGGGGGGGATGTCCATATACTGCTCTTAACCCCTGAGAGAACTATGAATATTAAGGTTAAAGATCCGATATTCTATTATTCCCTAGTATTTAGCTCTATTGTTATTTGCGGTGAAGGGTTGGGATGAAAGGGATAAGCGAGCTTGAAAGGTGTATGCAGAGGGGGCTGATTAGGGAACAATTCCGTCGGAGGATAAGGCTAGAAGAAGCCTTGGGAAGGCGGAGCACTGGATTCAAGAAGCGGAGAGAAACCTTAGATTCAGCCTCTGGGATAGCTGCCTTGTAAGCTCTTATGCAGCCATGTTTCATGCAGCTAGAGCCCTCCTATACCGGGACGGATACAGGGAGAAGAGCCACTACTGTATAGCCAGATACCTAGAGGAAAAACATGTTCAGACAGGCAGACTACCACAGATCGTTGTAGACCTAATAGATAGATTTAGAGAGCTTAGACACGAAGATCTATATGAGCTAGAATACTCGGCAACAAGGGAAGATGCGGAGGAGGCGCTGGAAAACGCCAAACTAGTAATAACCTACATTAAAAGAATTTTAATGAGGAATAAGGTAGGGTAATGCAATCAGAAAGTTTAACCCACACCATACTTAGGACAAGTATTACCTTCCCGGTAAATTATTGCATCCCTACAAGTAAAATACCGCAAGAAATTAATCGGATGGGCAAGCCTTCCTACTATAGCATAGAAGGGTTAATGTTCCGTCACTATTCCAGCCCATAGGAAAATAGTCAGGGAAGGATAAGGTTAAGAAGGCTCCATGAGACGTGACATTTAAGCTTAAATATTTCGTGTAGGAGGTTGCTGATCTATTAGTCTCTTGTACCAGTTGTTGAACTGCTTTCCCAGTTGTCGGGGTCAAAGATAACGGGACACAACTCTCATGTTGAGACCACACTCATAAAAATGGGCAAGCTCGCCTCCATCCACAAAGATGAAGTCGACGAGACCAGGGAGTAGCATGGCTGGCTTCGTGTTGGCAGGGCAAATTCAAGTACAAAGAGCTAGAGTTCAAGTGGGCGCCTGAGAGTGAGGGCACCTACACACTCTTCACAATAAGAGAGAAGAAAAGCACGGCGGCCCGCCGCAGCGGCTGCAACCGGGATAGTGGTGAAAGGAAAGGGAAAAGAAGCGATCTCCCCATTCGCATCGCCAAGGAGCAGGAGGGTAATCCCCTTATATAAATTTGAGGGTTCAAATCTCAGAGTGAAATAGGCTAGCTATGCAAAAATCGAGCAAAAGCTTAGCAATTCCATGCCAAAAAAAGCTCAGAAATTGCTTATTTTAGGCTTTAGATATGGTGCCGGGGGGGACACCAGATCTCAATTTCGGTGCTTGTTAAAGTAACCAAATCACTTCCCCCTCTTTCCTTTTTCGTTAAAATAACCACTTCAGAAGGTTTACTACCAAAGACCTTTTGGATTTGTTTTACCCTGACTTTTAGTCGATAATAAATTTCGGTCACATAAAAATCTTAGCTTTCAAGGATTTTCAAGTCCTGAGCCTAGGCTATGACGATAAATCTGATGAGTTAAAAAAGTTTGCTTAAAAGGAGAAGGAGGAATCTGAAAAGGCGCCTCACTTCCGATTGAGGTCATTAAAAGGAAGAGAATAGTTGACGTTAAAACTAATGTTTCGCTCACAGAAGAGGGAAAAGTGAAAAGAAAGTAAGAAAATGCAGATAGCGGCTAGATTAACCGATTAGCTTATTGATTTGAGTTATTTGCTAGCTCACTTTCGTTAGCCTCCAGGCGCTCTAGCATCCTTTTAACGGCATCCTTCAGGAGCTCTTCGAAGTTGGATTCGTCAATGTTAATTTTTAGCTCTTCTGGCAACTTGGATTTTCTCATAAAGAGAGTTTCAAGTAGCGCGCCGAGAGATAGAAAAGCTATCACGGCAACGTAAATATAAACCATGTTTTTTAGCGTGACTAAGAGAGCTTCAACGCCTACTTGAAGTGAAAACAAGAGAGAAAAGCCTAAGCTCATGCCAGCTAGGGTAGCGAATAGGTAGCCGCCAAATTCAAAGAGAAAAATTAAGTTGGGCTTCGTGTATTTAGAAAAAACTACGCCTTGGCCTAGCCCCTCCCAGACAGTTAGAATATAAGGGAGTACGAATACTACGCCGTAGATAGTTCTCAGAACAAACGCTCCTAGTAGCAAGTTATTCAGGAGTATCAGAAGGAATACGTTGAGCCACTTCTCGCTCACTACGCTCGACATTAAGTGCCTAGTCAGCCATTTATGGATTTTCCTAGACAAGGGATCGGTGAGGTATCCTCTTCTCTTAAAGAACCAACGGACGCTTAGGATCCTCTTTTTCCCGAGTAAGTATCCTGTGAATATTGAGGCCAGGTAGGATGAGGAGATGAAAGCAAATAGCGCCCCTAAGATGCTCAGGCCCAGCAATTCTTCACCCACGCTCCCACCTTATCAAATAATTATCGGGTTTCTTTGCTATTTGCTCCAGACCTTTTTTCGTTAGCCAAAATTTTTTAGGTGTCTGTTTATCATCATAAATTACTAAACCATACTTGTCTGCTAAGATTGCAGAGGCAATCATAGTTACTGTTCTCTTTAATACACCAAGTGGTGTACATTTAAGCAACTCGGCGAAATCCCTATTTTTCCCCATTTGTTCAATAATTTTTTCTACATCAACAGCACTTTCTTTATCAGCAGCCCTCAACTCATATAGGGCCTTTAGTATCGCCTCATTAAACCGCCCCCTCATAACTTCTGCCGTTCGCTTTATAACTTCAATTGGAAATCTAGGTAATGGCGGACCTACCTCTACATCCCTGTACCCTGCTTTATCTAGCATCATAAGGATTTTTGAGACATCAGCTAAAGTCTTAACTTTTATACGTATTTCATATTTGTCGTCTAAATTCAACATTGACACCGATTATAAATATGTTACGTTAACGTTTATAAACGTATCGTTACGTTAACGTTTATAAACGTATCGTTACGTTAACGTTTATAAACGTATCGTTACGTAAACATTAAGAATCTATATATCCATGATTTAATAGTTTCTTTAAATTTACTAGCTTTTAATTTTAAATAATCAAGTTTCTTTGTGGGTGAATAATAATGTTTTGGAGAAGTGAAGATTATGCAAAGGACTATACAAGGGATGGGTGGGCATCAAATTTTCGGAAGTTTGTTTATGATAGATTAGTATGGAATTTCACTAAGAAATATATTCCGTAAGATGTTATGTTAATTTTAGACGCCGGTGGGGGTAGTGGCTACTGGTCCAAAAAGTTTGTGAAACTAAGATATGAGGTTTTACTTTTAGATTTTTTATGGCATATGCTTAAATTAGCTAAGAAAAAGTAAAAAATTTATTGAAAATGGAAAGATACAACTAATTCTAGCTGATGTAAGGCATATGCAGTTTACAGATGATATCTTTAAATTTGTATTTTGTGAGGCAGATGTTATAACTCAAGGTGTAAAGAAGAAGGGGATGATAAAAGCGTTAAAAGAGACATCACGTGTTTTGAGGAAAGGAGGAATAACCGTGGGGTCTGTTTCTAGTAGATATACAATGTTATTTTTAGAGTTATTAAAAGCTAAGAGTGTGACAATATAAAAAAGATTATTAAGCAATTGAAAGATGGACAACTTATTGTTAAACCTGATGACCCCCTCTTCTATTATGTATCTTACAATACCGGAAGAGCTAAAGAAGACATTTAAATCCTTAAGGTTTTAAAATTTAGAATTAGTATCTACATTAACATTTTCGCAATTTATACTTAGTAGTCTACCCAGAGACGATAAAACTCTACGTGAAATCTATAGATTAGAAAAGTTAGTACGATAAATAAAAGAAATGTTGCCATATAGCAGACGAATGCACTTTGCCGTAGCCAAAACTAATTGAAGAAAGTTATTAGCAACTATACATAATCTTTAATTATATACAAAATGTCAGAGGATGTGATAATTAAAGATGTAAGTGAAAAAGGTAAAGGACTTTTTGCAAATAGAGATTTCGAGAAGGGAGAAATAATTTGTTTTATGACCTAACCAAAATAAAGAAGAGATATACATTAAAGGAGATTGAGAAAAGCAACGTAGGCTCCGAACACTGGGAATATATTGGACGTGGTAAATATGTATTAGATTTTTCATATGCGTCATATGTTAATCACTCTTGTGACCCTAATGCATATGTAGAATTTAAGACACTTGGTAAAAGATATTTGATAGCACTTCGACCAATTAAAAAAGGAGAGGAAATAACAAAAGATTATGCGTTAGAGGCCGTAGATCAAATAGATAACGAAACATGGATTCTTGACTGCAAATGTGGAAGCAAAAACTGCAGAAAAAAGGTGTCTGGAGATTTTTCAAATTGCCAAAGAAGGTCCAAAAGGAAAAACTGCCGTATTTACCTACATGGGTAAAACGAAAATATAGAGAACGAATAAGGAAAATATTAGAGTAATGCTAAAAAACATATTATATCATGAAAAGTAACTGACAAAAATAGATTTTGGCATTACTATAACTTTAGTTTTGTTTGTTTAATATAGGATAGTGACTATGGATAAATTTAGAATTTTTACTTACTAGTTAGTTGGTGAGGATATGAAAAATAGAAACATCTTTTATTTTGATAGACCCGGACCCCAAAATACAAACGGTGTTATTAAAGTTGTGAATGAGAGACTAAAAGAGGGCGACATCAAATACGTTGTTGTAGCTTCGGAGAGCGGGAGGACAGCTCTCAAGGTTGCGAAGGCTCTAAGAAACTTTAACGTAAAAGTTATCTGTGTAACTGCATATGCTGGTGTGAGAAGGCCTTTTGGAGAGGGATGGCCTCTCTGACGTGGATAAATTAATTGAAGAGATAGCTGCTGATATAGAGAGTAATGTTAAAGAAGTTTATGATAACGTTTTCCTTGAGGAATCGTTCAAGTTTGAACATGTCGGAAAAGGGTTGTTCATATCTAAGATTAATGAAGAACCCATAACTCACCCATCTGGTTCACAAAAGGCGATAATAAGTTTAGGTATCATGCTATCATTAGCTAGATTATTTGATCTCCCAATGATTTTAGATGAAGCTTTAGATCGTATAGATGTAATAAGACTAAGTCCTTTTATGGAATATTTAACTGGGGCATCAAATCTGGGCAGCAAGTATATATTGTTGCTTATAAAAGCTTCAATATAGAAAAGAATCCTGAATTACTGGAATTGCTTAAGAATTGGAGAATAAACTATGTTAAAAGGTTAGGGAGTTTGGAAAAAAATCATAGAACAAAAAGGTGCTAAAAGCATGATTACTATAGAAGGGTAGTATCTTTTACATTTTTAGCAATTACTCCCAAACATGTTCTAAGAAATTCTTAAGCGCTTTTAATACCCCTGATTTCTTCTTGGGCTTCTCTTCTTCATACTTTCTTTTTTTCTCTTTCCTGTTTCCTTTCTATGTATTTCATTAAATTTGAAACAGGAATCTCTACATGTTTTTCATAGATACTCATTAATTCTTCCTTCATTAAAGCTATTTCATCTCTAACTAACTCCAAAAGGAACTTATCATCCTCAATTATTGGAAATATTTTACGATAAGTGTAATTTGCAAGCCTAGAGATAAAGTTGCTGTAGCTGAGATAATTGGGTAGTATGAGATGCGAGTTCCAAAGTATTCAAGAGCTTATGGAATATGTAGAGAAGGAGGCTTGGAGAAGGCAAAGATCATCCTGGAAAGAAATAGTATAAAAGTACGAGCACCAAAATTGAATCTTGGTGCGGGGGGTGGGATTCGAACCCACGAACCCGCTAGGGGAGCAGATCTTGAGTTTCAGCCGGGATGACTGCCGCCGTTAACCAGGCTTGGCTACCCCCGCAATAATAGAGGTGCGGTATCCAACTTAAAACTGTTACGTCTACCTGTCCCTAGCGATTCTCCTAACCTTTAGCCTATGCCCGCACACCGGGCAAACCTTGTCTTTGAGGCTTGGACTATACCTCCTGCCGCAGCCCTCGCATTCCAATATCCAGCTTGAGACCTTCGATATTCCCCGTCTTCTAATGCTCATCCACTCTATCCCGACTTTCTGGCATATGTTCTGCAAAGTCTGATCGTCAGAAACCAACACGACTCTGCATTCATTTTTAAGCGAGAGTGCGAGGGCTAATACTTCAATGTCTGTATCTGAAAGCTTGAATATTTCCCCCGAACCCGAGGCTATACTCTTAGCATTTTTAATCATCTCTCCGGTGACTGAGAGAACTTTAAGCCCGCAGGCAAACCATGCTTCGAGCACCGCTGTGCTTCTGGCATCTTTAACCTCTGATATGACATTATCCGTGGTATACACCTTCCCGGATAGGCTGCATGGCCTTAGCCCGCCTATCAGGGCGGAAGTGTCAAGTATGAAGCATGTCATGGGCCAGCCTCTCCAGGATCTTGGGGAAAACCTTGCTGAACGTTACGAACCTCGCCCTAACGGGTGAAGGTCCTATCTCAACTTTCTCGACGTTTTCCAACGCCTTCCTACCGTCAACCATTAGTAGGCCTGGCCTTTGCGTCTCGACCTTAACCCTGCATTCCCCGAGCACTATAGACTTATATGGATACTCAAGGCTTGGGGGCCAAGGCTCCAGCGCTGTAACTATGAGACCTTTGATTGATGGGTGTACAAGGCACTTGCATGCTGAATATGAGTAGGCGAAGGAGCCCAGGGAAGTAGCTATTATAACCCCGTCCCCGATGAAAGAGTTGATCCTAAAACCGTCAGCGTAAACCCTAAATCTGCCAGCCTTGCCTCGTCCCCAGGATAAGAGTAAGTATTCATTGACGGCGTCAGGCACTCCTCTGTGGCTGTAGACCCTCAGCTTTCTAACACTGAAGGTTTCATAGTCTCCCCGTAGAATCCTGTTTAATGCGGTTTTAACCTCACCCTTATCTATAGCTGTTAATACGCCATACCCTCCAACTCTTATGCCAAGAAGAGGAGTTTCTTTCTCGTTTATCATGTGCTGGGCTTGAAGCATTGTACCGTCTCCTCCGACAGCGACAACAATATCATACTCTTCCTCCCCAGGGCTCCCCTGTTTAAACTCTGAAACCGTTGATAAATAGCTGTCAACGCAAACCTTCCCTCCCCGCTCCCTTATGTACCTTGCAGCCTCCACAGCAACCTTTAATGCTTCCTCTTTATCCCTTCTCGATGTAATAAAGAATCTCATGAATCTACCAACCTCCAATCATCATCTAATCCCTTTATTGCTTATAAGGGATTGCACCAGATAAATGTAAATTTTTTTAACTTTCAATAGGTTCATCACCATTGATCGAAAATGACGCTCCAATCATATCCAAATAAGAGATCAACAACAGGGACATCCACAAGAGTCCCCGACGTCCAGCCTACAAGTGGGATGTGCCCAATATGTATCGAGGAGTGCCCTGTACTCTGTGAAATATCAAAGTCAGCGTTCAGGGGAAGGGAAACCCTGTACCCCTCACTAGAATACTTCGGGATGAGCACCGCAGCGGCGAACAAGGACTACGGCCTAGACTGGTCAGACCTACAAATAATGGTAACAGTACAAGGAGCCTACGGCATAGAGCCGGACCCTGACAAAGCCCTATTCCCGAACGTTGATGTTTCAACGTCGATAGCTGGAATCCCGCTTAAGGTTCCAGTATTCCAGGCGGGCCTGGGATCCACGGCTGTTGCGAAGAGAAACTGGGACTCCCTTGCGATAGGGGCAGCACTCTCAGGCTCAGTGACAGTTGTAGGTGAAAACGTCTGCGGTATGGATGAGAATGCCATAATAACGAATGGTAAGGTTACACATAGTGAAGACCTGAAGCACAGGGTTGAAACCTACAGGAAGTTCTGGGACGGCAAGCATGGAGACATATTTGTCCAGACAAACGTTGAAGACCAGAGGCTAGGAGTGGACGTATATGCTATTTCAAAGCTGGAGGTAAACGTTATAGAGAGGAAGTGGGGACAGGGAGCAAAGGCTATAGGGGGAGAGGTAAGGATAAGGACATTGGAGAAGGCCCAGCTGCTTAAGAATAGGGGATACGTTGTAATTCCTGATCCTGAAGACCCTGTAGTCATAGAAGCCTTTAAGGATGGGATATTTGAAAGCTTTGAGAGGCACAGCAGGGTTGGAATGCCAACCCTTAGGGGCTTTGTCGAAGACGTTGAATGGCTGAGGGAGCAAGGTGCTAAGAAGGTGACTCTGAAAACCGGCGCGTACAGGCCTATAGACGTCGCCTTCACGATGAAAGCTGCTTCAGAGGCAAAGGTTGACCTAGTAACATTCGATGGTGCAGGTGGAGGAACAGGAATGTCACCAGTACCTATGATGCAGGAGACAGCAATTCCAACAGTATACCTTGAAGCCCTGGTCCTAAAGGCGGCCATGATCTTGAAGAGGAGGGGGAAGCACGTCCCTGACATAGCTATGGCCGGCGGATTCATAAATGAAACCCAGATATTCAAGGCTATAGCCATGAGTAACTTCGGCGACGGCCCATTCATAAAGGCAATAGCCCAGGCGAGAGCCCCCCTGACAGCAGCGTTCAAGGGAAAATACTTCAGGAAGCTGGCCGAGGAGGGGAGACTGCCGCCTTCGTTCAAGAAGCTCTACGGAGAAGATCCGTCGAAATACTTCGTGACGCTTCCAGAGCTGAAGAGGAAGTTCGGTGACAGGGTTAAAGAGATCCCGGATGGTGCAATCGCGATATACACCTACTGGCACGACAGGATAAGAGTGGGGCTGCAGCAGCTCCTAGCAGGATGCAGGAAGTTCAAGCTAAGCCTGATAGACAGGAAAGACCTTGCATCCCTTACAGAGAGGGCTGAGAGGGTAACAGGAATTCCAACAATAGACAAGCTGGACGTAGACGTCTTCGAGTACATCCTATCCTAACCATTTTATTTTTTACCTATCGGCCCATGTACCTGATGACCTGGAATTTCGAATACCAAAACCCTGTTAATGTATTATTTGGAGTGAAATCTGTAAAGAAAACAGGTGAAGTCTCTTCAAACATCGGAAGGAAACCCCTTGTTGTCCACGGTAAGACCATCGAGAAGCTTGGAATACTTAACAAGCTAATAGACTCTCTAAAGGATAGAGGAATAGATTTTGCGACATACCCTGAAGTCAGCCCAAACCCAAAGGTTGAAGACGTCGATAAAGGGGCGATGAAAGCTAGAGATTCGGGGTGCGACCATATAATAGCTATAGGTGGAGGTAGTAGTATAGACGCTGGGAAAGCTATTGCAGTTGGAGCTGTGATGGGAAAATCAATATCAGACTTCCTACACGGAAGGTTAAAAGTCGACTCAGCCCTACCATTAATAGCCGTACCAACCACAGCGGGCACTGGAACAGAGGTGGACAGGTTCTCAGTAATAATAGACCCGGAGGACATTTCTAAGAGGGCCATAGCTTCCCCACACATATACCCCAAATATGCAATTGTAGACCCGGAGCTAACGGTTACAATGCCCCCAAGACTTACGGCGGCGTCGGGTTTTGACGCGTTTGCACACGCCTGGGAATCCTACGTCTCACAGCTGTCAAACCCGCTGTCCGAGGCCTACTCTGAGAAGGCTGTCATGCTGATAGCTGAAAGCCTTGAAAAGGCTGTTAAAAACCCTGGCGACATTGAGGCGAGGTCTAAGATGGCTATGGCAGCAATGCTCTCAGGCTATGCAATAGACATAGCGAGAGTAGGCCTTTGCCACGCCATAGAACACCCTCTAAGTGCAAGGCTAGGAATACATCATGGGGAGGGCCTCGCAGCCATAGCACCGGCTGTCATAGAGTTCTCATATCCAGGGGCGGAAGATAAGTTCAACAGACTGGCAGGCCTACTCTCAGGTGTTGCGGGTGGAAAGGAAAGGGTTGTTGAGTCGATCTATAGATTCAGAGAGGAAATCGGGCTGGACAACACCCTTACGGATCTAGGTGTTAGAAAAGATATGATTCCACTTTTGGCAGAGGACACCCTAAGATATATGGGGTACGCAGTCGACAATAATCCGGTTAAAGCCTCAAAGAAAGATATAGAAGCGATAATCGAGAAATCACTATAGGCGAGCATAAAACCCCACCAACCCGAACTACCGCTTGGAGAACTCTTATTTAATACTTAAAAGCATCCAATGCTTTATCCATGTGAACATGGGAAAGCCATGTCAAGCACTAATACTGGCAGGCGGGTCGGGAACCCGTTTATGGCCGCTGAGCAGAGAAAGATACCCTAAACAGTTCCTAAAATTAAGGTTCCTAAGGGATGCTTCCCTTTTCCAGAAGACTGTCCTTAGAATGTTGAAGATAGTGGATTCTCCGCAGGAGATCTACATAGTGGCCCCGGAGACATATAAGTATATGATAAGGGGGCAGCTTAGAGAGATAGGAATCTCGGTACCCGAGGAAAACATGATATTCGAGCCGAATGGTAAAAATACCTTTCCAGCTGCTGCCCTAGGAATACTAGCCATGAGAGAGCATTCTGGCGAATGTAACGTCCTAATCATCCCTTCTGATCACCTTTTAGAAGATGAAAAGCTTAATAAAGCTGTAAATAAAGGGCTGAGAATAGTTGATAGGTTCCTCGTAACATTCGGGATCAAGCCTACATCGCCACATACCGGATATGGTTATATTAAGCCGGGGGAGAAGCTTGCCGAGGGATACAGGGTTCAAGAGTTTACCGAGAAGCCTGACGTAGAGACAGCTAAGAAATACGTGGATAACGGCTACTACTGGAACAGCGGAATATTTCTAGTGAACTCAGAAGTGTTCCTGGAAGAGGCGAATAAGCATCAAAGTGAAGCCATACAGTACCTGAAAACCCTCGAGGTAGAAAAGGCGTACGAGAAGATAGAAAGCATATCAATAGACTATGCCATAATGGAAAAGACAAGAAGAGCTGCAGTAATACCATTCAGAGGAAAGTGGACTGATCTTGGAGACTTCTTCTCAATGTACAAGGCAATGCCCAAAGATAAAAATAGTAACAGCGGAAACGCTGAGCTGATAGCGATAAACTCTAAAAGGAACATCGCAATAACAAACAAGCTAACAGCAATTATAGACGTTAAAGACATGATCATAATAGATACTCCAGACGCCCTCTTAATATGCCCTCAAAGCTCAGCGCAAAAGGTGAAACAAATAGTTAAAAAGCTTAAGAAAGGTAACGACCAGAGAGCCGAAATACACACAACGGTATACAAGCCGTGGGGGTACTACGTACTCCTAGAAGACAAGCCAACCCACAAGGTTAAGAGGCTAACAATATTACCCGGGGAAGGCATAAGCCTACAACTCCACCACCATAGAAGCGAACACTGGGTGGTTGTGGGAGGAATGGCTAAAATAACCCTAGTCTCGGGTGAGAAAAGAAAGGAAGAATTCCTGAGGAAAGGAGAAAGCCTATACGTCCCGCCAGGCATAGCTCACAGGGTGGAAAACCCTGGAAAAATCCCCCTACACATTATAGAAACGCAGATAGGCGAATATCTCAAGGAGGACGATATAATCAGATTGAAAGACCCATATAATAGGAGACAATAGACAAGCTAAGTCAATAAATAAACGCTTAAGAAGAGGCTATAAATCCGCTGTATCAAATCACATGGAGCAAATTTTTAATCACCTATCATCTATCAGGGAAAATGTTTTGTTTGTGGGTATCCGAAGAATAGATAGAATTTTGAGTAAATAGGTTTGAAATGCAGGCATCCTTAATAGCTATCATTCTCTAAGCTCTAAGCTATCATTCTCTAAGTTTGATGCCACCTGATTCTACAATCTTTATTAGCCTGTTCAAGCTTTTTTCCAAATTAGCTATTTCTGGCGGGTAACTTGATAGACTTTCAGCTCTATGGGGTAATTTTTCAACTATTTGAATGATTCCTTTCGATTCCATCTCAAGGATTTTCTTAATAACTGCTATCTTCCTTTTAGGATCCTCACCTGCTATCTCATTTACTATGTCCTGTACCCTAGCTGTCTCTTTTATCTTAGAAATTATCAAGTCCTCAAGTTTGTTTGACTTATTGTTCATTTCTGATTGTTCATTTCTCCTCACTCTATAATTTTAAAGCTAACCCTGGAAATTTAGGATCTGTGTGCCCTACCTTCTCCCTATGGTCTTTCGTGCGGGATCTTGTTTTGTGGTTTAGCATTCTAGCAATCTTAAACCTCTTAATTTACGAGTTTACATCCACATTACGCTGGGTTCCTATCAATAAAAGGAGATTTTCTACAATTGCGCTGCTTACAGGTATTATAGCGATAATTCTTTTGCTCATATATGGTATTAAGCGTGTTGTAGGATAGGTGTACCATAATGGCGGCTAGCAGGGGCTTGATCTATACCATTGCCTCCTTATACTTAGTTGGAATACTTCTCTTATACGTCGGAATTGCATACTCTTCACTGGTTGCCGGGCTTATTGGAATAGGCTTTTTCTACGTTGCTTCTATAATATATCTCATATCTCATGAGGGTTTCTTTCATGTGGATGTAGTTTCGTCCGTCTTTACATCTATAGTTAAATCTCTATGGTATATCTTTAAGGATGGAGGGTTTAAAGGTAGAGGCGTGTACATTCCGACTGAAAAGTATGTGAAGATCTTCGTGGGTAGAGATGAGGTTTTAGTGGAGATCCCCAACGTTTCAGAGGAAACCCTGATAGTAAGTAGTCCTCCCGGGATCATGGTTACCCCAGCATGTGCCGGATTGGTAGACATGCTCTCTAAAATGTTTAACTTTACCGCCGGTATGGATATACATGAGTCAATGGCAATTCTTTCAAGAGTATTTGAGGAGTTAGACCTCGCGGAGTCCTTTGACTACTTTATCGAGGACAATAGACTTAACGTGAGACTTACAAAGGTCCTCGGCGGCGGCTTCTGCGATAAGGTGGCGATAGAATTCCCAGGAGCCTGTGAAAAGTTCGGGTGTCCTGTATGCAGCCTTGTCGCCGCGGTTGCATGCTTATCCTATAAATCGCCGGTCTTAATTGAATCTGTGTATATATCTCAAAATGGAAGCAATGTAGATCTTACAGTTAGGGTTCTAAGATAAAGCGTTTACCTCTATATTTTCCAGCACTTCTATCGTGTTTTACAATAAATTTTTTATTTTCTGCCAGATCTACAGCTTTGCAGTACCTGCAAAGGTGTTCTAAACATTGAAACTCAATCAGCTTCTAGTAATGATCCTCCTGCTTACTACCAATTCCGTCATCCAAGTAGTAGAAGGTTTGCCCACTCAGCCTCCGCAGCATGTCCGATACGACTTAGTAAGTATAAAAGAGCTGCCGTCATGGAGAAGCCTTATAATAGAATGGGTTCTGGGTGGTGTGGCTCAAAACTGGGGATATCTCAAACTTTCCGGCATAGTAGGAGTGGAAGGAAATGTCCCCATAATATACATATCTGGCTCCGACCTTCCAGTACTATGGAGGCTGGGATCCTTCGACTATTTTGACGGCTATGGGTGGACCCAGTTCTACCATCCCAAATACTATAGGATATCCGAGTTCGACTTTAAAAAGGCTGAAGCAGATTGTGTGTTCAACATTGTAATTCCAAACGTGTCTGGAAGCTATGGAGGTTTGCTCCCGATCCCAACTATAGGTGAAAACCTGGTTGGCTTCAACACTACGTTCGAAGATGTTACAATCTACTACTCTGATACCGGTGCTCTATTTGCATATGCCGATATGTTAGAGGGAAACTTTAACTTTTCAGTTTCGTATAGCAGAACCACCTACAACCTAACAGAGATAGCCCTCTCAAGCTTAAACAATGTCCCACCCTCCGTCAGGGAAGTTTACACTTCGTTACCACCAAACATCCCACATGACATTGATAATATCGCAGACTTGATTACCAATGAAAATTCTATCTTCGCTGACGAGGTATGTGCCTTATTAGACTATTTCACAGAAAATTACACTTATAATGAAGATGTAGAGATAGAGGAAGATGAAGACCCAATAGAAGCATTCCTCACTATGAAAGAGGGCAACAGTGCGCAGCTGTCAACAGCTATAGTTCTTGTCCTCAGAAAGCTTGGCATACCATCAAGGATCGTTATAGGGTTTAAACCATCCAGCAGGCGGGCTGAGGGGTACTGGATCTATTTCCAGGATATCAGAATGTGGATTGAAGTCTACTTTCCAAATGTAGGTTGGATTCCTATAGATCCCACACCGGAAGAACATACTTCCGATGTACTCCCAATAGAGGCTCTCTCACATGAAATAGCAAGGATTAAAATACCACAGACCGAGCAAGGTTTCACCCCCAAACCCGGAAATGGATCAGCGGGAAACACCTCAACAGTCGGCGGGGACACGTCCTCTTCTGGTAACGTGTCCTCTTCTGGTAACGTGTCCTCTTCTGGTAACGTTTCTCTTGGGGTTGGGAATACCTCCTCTTACGAGGTGGGTAGTAATAAGTCCCAGCCAGCCTATCTAGCGATTTCCCATAATAGGTTGTTAGGTCTTTTAATCCTTATCTTATCATTATTGGCTATTTCTATAATCCTTTTAATGAGTTATAGAGGGAAGTCTTCTATAGAGCCTTCTGCCAAGATTGCGGAAAGCATAGTACCCGAATACTTGAAGGTTCTTACTGATCAGGTGGCATCTTTTTATGACTCAGGCATGTACAGGGATGGAATGGTTTATCTGGGAAGGGTCTTCCAGAAAATTATGGGCGACATATTCAACCTGAGAAGGGAAGAGTGGGAGACTTTCAGAGAGTATATCCACAGAGTTATAAGTTTACTAGATGATGACAAGGATAAGAAAGAGATTTTGGACGCACTACTCTCCTTCGTTGTCCTATACGAGAGATCCCTTTATGCTTCTAAGCCTGTTGATGAGGAGGACTTCTTATTCATGGTTAGTTGCTTCTCCCTGATTATAGACTATTTTAGCGATAAGATAGGTGGCGGGGTGTCCGTGGCCGAATGAAAGAAAATTTCATCCTTGTCCTCGCTATCTACATAGTCCTTGCAACTCTCTTCTTGACATATTACCCCTCCTTTTCTGTTTTTAATAGCCGGTGGAATGGATACTCGTCATTTATGTCTGTTGGCAGCGAGATCTTCAACAATTTTACCATCCTATCATTATTTAACGAGTCCTATTTTCCAGACGACCCTACAGGCTGCGTGCTTGTGGTAATCAGCCCATGCACCCCGCTTACGGAGGAGGAATGTAGCTTCATATTCAACTTTGTAAGGGAGGGGGGTGGCCTCCTCCTAGCTGAGGACTTTAGGAAGGGAAAATCGCTATCTGAAGTCTTTGGGGTTAAACTCTCCGGGAAGCTGCTGATGGATCCATCATACTATTCCAAGCAGCCATACTTCCCACTTATAAACTTGCAAGGCCGCGGATATGAAAATCTAACAATCCTGCTAAACTATCCTTCAAGCCTCTCAATAACGGAGGAGCTCAGATCCGGGTCTGTGAACTACAAGGGTGAGAATGTTAGTTGTAATTTTAGAATAGTAGGCTGCACAACTAAAAGTGCATGTTTGGATGTGTACGAAAACATGGCTAGCGACCCAGGCGACGTTTATGGATCATTCCCAGTTGCGCTGATAATGGAGTTTGGAAGTGGCAGGATAGCTGTTCTAAGCGATCCTGACGTTTTCATAAACGACATGATCGATAGGTACGATAATAGGGAGTTTCTCAAACTCTTACTTGAGTATCTCAGTAATGGAAGCTATAAAGCACTCTACTACTATGAGTATAAGTTATGGAGGCTTAAACCACCATTTATATATGTCTTAAACCTTCGCAGTTTATGGTCAGACCTCACTGTGTTTCAAAAACTATTTTTATCTGCTATTCTTTCACTGTCACTAATCCTCTCATCAATCGTTGTCTTGTCGTTTGCATTTGGATGGCCACTAATAGAATCTATAATTAGTATGCTCCCCAAAGCAAAGGGGGAGGTCGTTACATCAATAGATGAAAAAGTAAACCTAACATATGACAGATATCTTCTACCCCTGTTGGATAATTTTTGCAAGAAGCTCTACGACACAGCCGGCCTAGACTACAGCAGCGATATAAACGTTTTGGTTTCAAGCCTAAAGGCCAAATATCCTAGACTTGACACTTCTATGATTAGGATGGTTCTCGACTATTGGAGCCAACTGTCGGGTGGAGCTGGAGCAGAGATTAACGATTTCAGAACATTCTCAATGATATTTGATAATATTATAGAAATATCGAGTATCATAGGTATTGAGTGGTAAATAAAGGTTAAACTTATATGTTAATTATGAGTTGAGAGCGTGGGAGAGATGACTTTAAGTTCCAAACAGGCAGAAATGATAAGGGATATATCAGGCATCTCTGATATTGTTAAAAGCATTATGGACGAAATGAGTAA
This sequence comes from Thermoproteota archaeon, assembly GCA_027491935.1. Taxonomy (GTDB): domain Archaea; phylum Korarchaeota; class Korarchaeia; order Korarchaeales; family JAOZGB01; genus JAOZGB01. Next base: position 23,633 of record JAOZGB010000006.1, read on the forward strand.
AGTTATAGTTGGTAATGAAACTCTCATACAAAATATTCTTGCAGCTCTCTTCACACGGAGTCACGTAATGATAGAGGGATTGCCAGGGCTGGGTAAGACGCTGATAGCTAAGAGCATATCAATCGTACTCAACCTAAAGTATAATAGGATACAGTGCACTGCAGACATGCTTCCATCCGACATAATAGGGTCATTTATATATGTCCCATCAAAAACTGATTTCAAGTTCATGAAAGGCCCAATATTTGCTAACATCGTCTTTATAGACGAGATCAACAGAGCTCCTCCGAAGACTCAGTCAGCATTTCTGGAGGCCATGCAGGAGGGCTATGTAACAGTTGAAGGGAGGACCTTCGAGCTACCAAAGCCTTTCTTTGTAATAGCAACTTTAAACCCCATAGAGGTTACAGGAGTCTTTCCTCTTCCGGAGGCTCAGATTGACAGGTTTGCCATGAAGCTCAACGTTAAGTATCCATCTCCGGAGGAGGAGGTTGAGATTATCAGCGGTAAAGGTTTTGATAGGATAAATGAGCTAAGGCCTGTAGCATCACCAAACCTGATACTCTCCATCCAAGAGCTAGTTGACAAAGTATACGTGGATGAGAAGATCAAAAAGTATATTGTTGACATCGTAAGGGCTACAAGGAACTCTAAACTACTTGCCCTAGGGGCTAGCCCAAGGGCAGCCATAACTATGGCTAGAATTTCTAAAGCTAGAGCATTGATATTTGGCAGAAGCTACGTTATTCCTGACGATGTTAAGGCTATAATTAAACCCACCTTAAGGCATAGGGTAAAAGTAAGACCAGAGGTAGAGCTTGAAGGCGTAGGCGTTGATGGAGTTATAGATAGAATTGTTAGAGGAGTTAAGGTGCCATAGTATTGTATACTTTACGAATGCTGATTTTAGCTGTATTATGTTTCTCGCTGTTAACTATAGGCCTAACTTTCAGCGTTCAAATCTTAACCTTGACAGGAATAATACTGTTCTTCATAATATTCCTCTCCTTTTTCAGCTTCCACATCTCGGTTGAAGCCTTCGAAACGCTAAAGGTTAGGAGAAGTGTGTATAACAAGGTAGTTGGTAAGGGAGGTTATATAGTTGTAAGGGTAACTCTCAGCAACCAGAGTAGCTATCGGCTTAAGGGGGTACGAGTGGAAGATAAATATTCAGGTCGGGGCTTGTCGGTTGAGGGAAGCTCGAACATTAATGTGCTGAACCTTGAACCATTAGAGGCTGCAAGTTTCTACTATGTCTTGAAGGCGAAAGCAGATGGAGCATTTACGATTGGCCCATTAGTGCTCTCTATGTCTGATAGGCTGAAACTACTCTCAGTTTCAAGGACGGTTATGGATCTGAGTAAGGTAATCATCATACCTACTTTTGTAGATGTTAAGTCCTCGGTTACTGAGCTAGGTTTAAAATCCACACTAATCTCTCTAGGTGAGCACGTTCATGAAAAAAGCATCATGGTGGGGCGGGGCGGAGAATACCGTTCAAGTAGAGAGTATATTCCGGGAGACGATACATCTTTCATTGACTGGAAGGCAACAGCGAGGAGAGGTAAGCTTCACATTAAGGAATTCGAGAGGAGAACCTCCTCCAGGTTCCTATTGGTGGTTGACTCGGGCAAAAGCATGTCTACAGGGTTGAAGCTTGAATATGTAAAGCAGGCCATTATGCTTCTGTCCAGAAGCATGTCTATAATAGGAGACTTTTATGGTCTCCTAATACCTTCAGTATCAGGTGTAGCCTTCCCAACCATTTACCCAAGATACGTGCCGCCTGGCACAGGGGCGGACCACCTCTACAAGGTAATTACAGTTTCGTCGCAGCTGAACCCTTCAGGCATACCTAACTTCAGCGATGCTCTATCCTTTATCAGGGGGAAGCTATGCCCTCCCCTCAACCTAATATTTATCACAGACCTAGAAGACTTTGAAAGGAAGAACATTTTAGAGGCTGCAAAAGAAGCCTTATCAGCAGGGTACTCCGTGATATGCATAGCAACGCCAACGCACCTTTTCGTTCAGCCCGGAGAAATCTTTGAAAGTGGAGATGTGCAGAGCGTTGTTCTAGGTTTAGACTACCTGAAAATGCTGAGAGAAAGAGCTTCCTTACCTTTGAAGGCTTTAAGAAGCCTCGGTGTTGAAGTTTACGAGGTGGGACCGGTGGACATATTCCCGAGGTTCCTAAAAGTATATAAGTATGCTAAGGCATTGGCGGGTGTACATGGATGACGGCCTCTTCTGAGAGGGGGTTCAGCGGTTCAAAAAATAGGAATTCACGCAATACATCTATCTTTTCATGGGGCAGGCTATTTTCCGTGGTATTTTCAATCATCGCAATGTTATTTCTCCTCTTCACCTTCCACAGGTGGCTTAACCACCCCCTCATATCTCAAACTGTAGGTGCAAGCACAGTACTAAGCAGGTCTCTATTATTCCCTATTATAGCCGTATTGTCTGCTCTTTCCTTAATGGTTTCCATTTCAATCTCTCACTCACTTGCCAGGTTGGATTGGAGTCGGATACTAGCTAACGAACAGGATAGTATGCAAAGGCTTCTTTACAAGGTTAGCAGCACAATCCATGAGGGTAGATGGGACGTTAAGAATAGATACTGGTCACTTAGAGCAGGATACTCGAGGCTCTTCCTGTGGAAGCCCATCCTAGTACTCTCGGCAGGACTTGCCTGCTTGCTTATCCTCTGCTTAACAGCAAACTCGCTGCCAGGCCTATTACACCTGGTTTCTGGAGACTATGAACCCACAGCCGTCGACCACCTGTTCAAAGCCGTTGATGAAGGTCTTAACGAACTATTTAAAGGTATAATAGAAAACTTCATCAGGAGAATAGACCTCATCATTGGTGGTTGAAGTGTCGGCCGGTAAAAGAATCCCGGTGTGGGTTGCAGTCCTTGGGCTGGCCCTCCTCATCTGTGGAGGATTCTTCTTCTACAGAACAATCCTTTTACTTGAAAAAGGGCTTTTCGTAGGCTCCCTCGTCACAACACTCATAGGAGGGATAGTCTTCCTATCAGGGATATCCCTGATTAAAATATACTTAGCCTACATTCTAACTAAGTCTTAATATACCATTCAGCGAACCGACACAATAGTCGGTTCACTGAAATTCTCGCAGGGACGTAAAGCCCAGTAAAATACGGAATATGGTCAACATCGACTAAAACAAATGTTAGAGCTGAGAATAAGATGCACGGGGGTGAAGTGTTAAGCCTCCAATTAATAGACCAGCGATACCGTGTTGGAAGGAGTTAAAACTCATCTGTAGCGTGATCTTCAAAGATACAGAGTATATCCTTGTAACAGCCTTTACCAGTATGGGTGGGCTCTCGGGGTCAAGGTATAGTGGTGAAAAAGCTGTGTAAGCTAATAAGGTAGTTAGGAGAACAGCCGTATACTCTATTACCCCTAAAGGTTTACAAGCCCTTTCCAAGTTTACCGGTTTCCGTTAGAAGTCTTGCCTGGTTTACTTTAAACTTTCTGTAAGTTGCAACTATACTTATAAAAAGAGAGTACATTGAGAGGCTTACGACCGTTGGATTTAGCCTTATACCCCATGGCGTGTAGTTTAGCAGTAGCCCTATTAGTGGTGTGATCGCCAGGCTTAACCCCATGCTAAGAGCAAGCCTCTCTATGTTATCCAGCTCTCTGGGGTCTGGAAACAACGCTTCAACTGTCAAGAAGCCTGGGAGGAATAGGACAAATATTGACCCGAAGACCCACCTAACAGGTTTAAACATGCTTCCAGGTGGAATAATGTATATAGACAGCATTGTGACTGCTATTGAGATAAGTGCTAGTGGGAACCATAGGTTCTCTATCCGTAGTAAGTATTCAAGCATGCTCGACGCAGGTACCGGGGGCGGTTCGAGCGAAATCTTTCCCTCTTCGTGTAGGCTTTTGATAGCGTCTATCACTTCGTTCTCATCGATCCTGTATTTCCTAGAAACAAGACCTATAACGTCTGAAACCGTGTTCGCCTTTTTCATTTTGATAAGTCTTACGATATGTTTCTTTAGGGCTTCCCGACTTTTCGACGGCAATTCTTAAATCTACTTCTGGCAGAATAAAAATAAAGGTTTGCATATATTGTTAAGTCCTAACTTCATGGTGATATCTTGACCGGAGGTAAAGTAGTCATTCTGATAGCCATCCTCATGGCTACCTTCATGTTTAGTGGCGGGGCATACGATGATGGGGAAACCATAAAGCAGGCTGAGGAGGAGTTTCTTAAAGCTTTAAAATCAGTCAAGGAGGCGGAGGCGGCCGGTTCCGATGCGGGAGACCTTTCAGACCTAGTAGGAAAGCTTAATAGGGCGCTCATACTTCTCGACGATGCAGTCGAAGCCTACAAGTCAGGCAGAGAGGGAGAGGCTGATAGAACTGCTTTACAGTCGAAAACCATATCTATAGAGGTGGAATCAGCCTCTTCAGCCCTTAAGGTCCAGGCCCTCAAGAGTAAGTTAAGATTAAAAGTCATGGTTATGATCCTTGTCCCCCTACTTTCCTTGTTTTCTTCCCTGTTAGCTGAGCTGGTGTACTCGTGGTGGCTTGAGTACAGTAGAAAGAGATTTCTAAAAATGAGGATAAAACTGGCAGAGGGGGATTAAAGTGAGGGCGTCCTTTAACAAGTGGAGGTTTCTATCGATATTGACGTCCTGCATCCTGATATATTCCACAATAGCATATGCAATTATGAATCCTCGGCATAGGGAGCAGTTCTTTCAGCTATACGCTCTTGGGGGTCGGCACATGATAGGAGACTACTACCCCGAGAACACTACGACAATCCCTTTAGACACCAATGTTTCATGGTATATTGGAGTAACAAACTTTATGGGGTCCATTCAATATGTTATGGTTAAAGTTAAGCTTGGAAACTCCTCCATACCTCCCCCCAACCAGACAACAGCCACGCCGTCACCAGCCCCTGAGTTAGTGTTTTTCCGGAGGGTGCTCATGGATAATGAGACTTGGGAAATTCCCTTTAACTGGAAGATAAAGAGTGTGGAGAGGAGGAGGGACGAGCTATACATCTCCCTTAAGATCAACGGTGTTGAAACCGGGGTTGTAAACGTGGGAGCTGTTAACGGTTACAACTTTAGACTGATCTTTGAGCTTTGGAGCTACGATTTTGATGCGGGTCAGTTTGTGTTCGGGTGGAATTCTAATGGTGAGAGAAGGTCTGCATGGATACAGATATGGTTTAACACGACAATCGCAGGCTAACATGATTCTGGGCTGAGAAGGCCGCCTTTAAGGATTGATGTGAAGCCTCTCCATTGGGCTTACATTTAATGATCAAAGGTGTAGCGTGGCTAAAATTTTTACCTTTATAGAGTTGGTAACTCCATAATGCAGCTTGTTATTTGGAGGAGTAAAATACACAGCCCAGAGGTGGAGAAGATAATTGAACTCAGCGGGCAGAACGTTTACTCATGCTACCAGTGTGGAATGTGTACTGCCAGCTGCCCGTCCACGGGAAACATGGATATACCGCCCAACATGATTGTCAGGCTTATCCAGATAGGTATGATAGGCAAGGTCTTGGATTCAAGGTCTATCTGGGTATGCACCTCATGCTTCACCTGTTTTGCGGAGTGTCCGAAGGGAATAGACATCGCAAGCCTCACCGAGGCGCTAAGGCTGTACCATCTTAGAAGAAACATTGACCATCTCAACCTGTCAAGCATCCCACATGGGGAGCTTCTCGAACTACCGGTTATTGCAATGGTAGGTGCGCTGAGAAAGTTTACAGCATAGGTGAACGCCTTGGTGTATGCCTACTATCCCGGCTGCACCCTTAAAACCCACGCGAAGGGGTTTGAGCTGTCAGCCATGGCCTCGCTGGAGAAGCTCGGCGTCAAGTATAGGGAGCTTGAAAAGTGGACGTGCTGCGGCACCGTCTACTCTCTAGCCTCAGACGACGCTATGAGGCAGGTGGCACAGGTTAGAATTCTAACCAGGGCTGAGTCGGCAGGCTACAGAAGGATGCTCACTCTTTGCTCCATGTGCTACAACACGCTTAAACGGGCAAACATGCTTGTAAGATCCGACCCTGAGAGGCTTGAGACCATAAATATGTTCATGGATGACGAGCCTGACTACAAGGGAAGTGTAGAGGTGAAACACCTGCTCGAGGTCTTGAGAGACGAGGTTACATTCGACAAGATAAGGTCCATGGTGTCAAAGCCGCTCAGAGGACTAAGGATTTCCGCTTACTATGGGTGTCTGCTTCTAAGGCCTAAAACCGTCTCAATAGATAGCTCCATAAACCCACATGTTATGGAGGACCTATTATCATCGTTGGGCGCCGAGCCTATAGACAGTCCTGAGAAGGCTAAGTGTTGCGGAGCCTACCTGACTGTGAATAGGAAAGACCTGGTTGCAGGCTTCGCCTACGAGATACTATCGGCAGCGAGGAGGAGAGGAGCTGAACTCGTAGTTACAAGCTGTCCTTTATGCTTTTTCAACCTTGATAGGCGGCAGGAGGAGGTATCAAGAATGTATGAGGATTATAAGCCTATACCCATACTCTATGTAACCCAGCTTCTGGCTTTGGCTCTCGGTATTAGGGACGTGTACATGTTTAACCTTCACTATGTTGATCCGACAAGCCTATTAAAGTCGAAAGGGCTGCTGTAGGTGGGCTGAATGGGATATGGTGTTTTTATATGCCACTGCGGCCAGAACATTGCTGGAACCATAGACATTGAAAAGCTTGTTAGGAAGGTTTCGGGGATAAGAGGAGTCACCCATGTAGAAGACTACATCTTCATGTGCTCTGATCCTGGCCAGGAGAGGATAAAAAAGGCTATAAAGGAGAAGAACCTTGAAGGTATAGTTGTAGCAGCCTGCTCACCCTCTCTCCACGAGGAAACATTCAGGAAGGCTGCTGAAAGCGTAGGCCTAAACCCGTACCTGGTTGAAATCGCAAACATTAGAGAGTGGTCTGCATGGCCGCACCAGGCCGAGCCTGAGGAAGCAACCATGAAAGCCTTCAAAATAATAGAGTCAACAGTGGAGAAGCTTAACGGTGACAAGCCCCTAGAACCACTCAGGCTAGAAGTTGTGAGGAGAGTAATGGTTATAGGCGGCGGAATAGCCGGTATCCAGGCAGCATTGGACGTTGCAGAGGCCGGCATCGAAGTCATCCTTGTTGAGCGGAGCCCTAGTATAGGGGGCAGGATGGCTCAGCTATCTGAAACCTTCCCAACCTTGGACTGTCCGCAGTGCATTCTAACCCCTAAGATGACAAGCGTCGCCCACCACCCCCTGGTAAAACTGCTAGCCTACTCCGAGGTCGAGGAGGTTTCAGGATCTGCAGGCAACTTCAAGGTGAAGGTAAGGAGGAAGCCAACATATGTTGACTGGAATAAATGCGTGGGATGCGGCTTATGCATGGAGGCCTGCCCCGTGGAGTTACCGTCAGAGTTTGAAATGGGACTGGCCCATAGGAAGGCGATCTATATACAGTTCCCCCAGGCCGTGCCGAACAAGGCTGTCATAGACTCTGAGAACTGTATAAGGATGAAGTATGGCCGGGGGTGCGGCCTCTGCGCGCAGAAATGCCCGGCAAATGCGATAACATTCGAGGACAACGGGAAAGCGGAGGAGTACGATGTTGGGGCGATTATAGTTGCTACAGGCCTAGAAGTAATGGATAAGGCCAACTTCGCTGAGTATGGGGCTGGAGAGCTGAAAGATGTTCTAACAGGCCTAGAGTTTGAGAGGATGCTTGCCCCTTCCGGGCCGACCGGGGGGAAAGTTGTAAGACCATCAGACGGCAGGGTTCCCAAAGAGGTTGTTTTTATACAGTGTGTAGGCTCGAGGGACCCTGAAAACTGGAACCCCTACTGTTCAAAGATATGCTGCATGTACACGGCTAAGCAGGCTCTACTCTATAAACACGCTGTCCCCGGAGGCCAGGCATACATATTCTACATTGATATCAGGGCCGACGGTAAGGGGTACGAGGAGTTCATTCATAGAGCAATGGCCGAGGAGGGAGTAATATACCTTAGGGGGAGGGTTGGCAGAGTGTACCAGGAGGGCGACAAGCTTAGAGTAGAGGGTGTTGACACCATCTCAGGGCTAAAAATAGTTATAGATGCCGACATGGTGGTCCTTGCAACAGCAGCCGTCCCAAGCAGCGGGGTTGAGGAGCTTGCTAAGAAGCTCAGAATACAGCTCGGCGAGGGCGGCTGGCTTAAGGAAGCCCACCTTAAGCTTAGGCCCCTCGAAACCCTAACATCAGGGGTATTCATAGCTGGAGCTGCGCAGTATCCCAAGGATATTACGGACACTGTTTCACAGGCGAGCGGGGCAGCTGCTAAGGCTGTAGCCTTCCTCTCGAAGGGCTACGTTGTAAGAGAGCCTCTGATAGCTGTGGTCAACGAGGACATATGCTCCGGCTGTGGAAACTGCGAGGAGGCTTGCTCGTACCAGGCGATAAAGGTTGTAGACGGGAAAGCAAATGTTGACGAGAGCCTATGCGAGGGATGCGGCTCGTGCACGGCAGCCTGCCCCTCCGGGGCTGTACAGCTAAAAAACTACGATAAGAGGCAGATCATAAAGATGGTTGAGTCAATCGTAGGGTGAATGTATGGGGGAGTTCAAACCGGTCATTGTAGGTTTTCTGTGTAGATGGTGCGCCTCAGCAGCAGCCGACCTTGCGGGGACGTCAAGGCTGCAATATCCCGCCACGATCAGGCCGATAAGAGTTAACTGCTCAAGCATGGTTGACCCAGCATATATTCTAAGAGCCTTGCTTGAGGGAGCGGACGGCGTACTTGTCGGTGCATGCCATCCCGGGGACTGCCATTATGTAGATGGAAACCTTAAGGAAAGGAGGAGGATTGCAGTCATCAAAAACACACTCGGCAAGCTCGGCCTACAGCCGGAAAGGGTTAGATTCGAGTATATAAGCACCTCAGAAGGCCTTAAATTCGCAAAGGTTGCAGAAGAGTTTACCCGCCAAATAAGGAAGCTGGGGCCTAACCCGCTTAGAGGCGGTTTCGATGATTAGAGCCGTGCTCAGAGGAGACGTACACAAACAGGCAGTATCACTCCTTACGGAACTACTCTCTAAGGGATTGGCAGACTATGTCCTGGCCTACAGGACTAGGGGTGAAGGCGTTGAAGCCTGCATCTACAGGAAAGGTGACGTGCTAGATCTTAACGTTTTCACCCCTACTATCCCCGGCTTGCCTATTCCTACAATTCTATCATGGTCCTCAACGTCAGGATTGAAGGGGGTGGTTGCCGCCATTGTTAAGCCTTGTATGGCCAGGGCCATCGTCGAACTCGCTAAGCTCCAGCAGATAGATAGGGATAAGCTTATAATAGTCTCAGTAGACTGTATCGGAACCATAGACGTCGAAAACTATAAAGACCTACTTGAGGAAGGGTTTACCCAGACAGGTATCACAGAGGAATGCCTAAATGGAAGACTGGAGATGAGGGAGGCGTGCGGCCTATGTACAGACCCTGTTCCCCCCGTTTTCGACCTACACCTTTCACCGTACAAGGGTGGACTCTACGCTTACGCCGGTTCAAAACTCGGGAATAAAATATTAGAGGTATTGAAAGCCCCAAGAGAGGAAGGAGATCCCTATGTCAAGTTTAAAAATCTCATTTCCAGAAGACAGGAGGAGAAGCAGAGGTATGTGGAAGAAGCGAAGTTCAAAGGTTTTGATGAGCTTCAGAAATTCTTCGAGGACTGTATAGGATGCCATAACTGTATGGAGGTATGCCCCCTGTGCTTTTGTAAAGAGTGCTTCTACGATTCACCCAGGTACGACTACGTAACCAGACGCTTTCTTTCATGGAGCCCCCAGGACGGTATGACCCCTCTCCTCCAGTCAAAACTTCAATTCCATGTTGGTAGAGCGGTCCACATGTCAACCTCATGTGTTGAGTGCGGACTCTGCGAGCAAGCCTGCCCCAAGGACATAAACCTTACAAGGCTTTTCCTCCTATTAGCAGAGGCAAACCAGGAGCTTTTCAGCTATAGGGCTGGAAGGAGCGTGGAGGAGGAGCCTCCGCTTAGAACATTCCACGCCGAAGGACTTTCAAGCTTTGAAGGTGGCTGAGATGATGCTAACCGAAGCTGAAGTTAGAAACCTGAGTATCTGTGCAGGTTGCGGGCAGTGCCTTGTGGACTGCCCCGTATACAAGGCTTCAGCCGACACGACGCATCTTCCACTATTTAAAGGCCGGATGCTGCGAAAGATATACGAGTCGTCGCACGGTATACTTTCAGCATTAGCCGCAGACCCAAGGTCTGAGGTTGAACGCCTACTTTCAGCATGGAGTAGCAGGATATATGAGTGCACGCTGTGTGGCGCATGCTCCGAAAACTGTAAGTACGAGATTGAACCCCACAAGCTATGGTATAGGCTCAGGGAGTACGTTTACACCAGGAACTATGCCCCTGACAGCTTGAAAGCTGTCGTAGAAAACCTCAGGGTTCACGGGAACCCCTACGGCCTGTCAAAGGGTGCCAGAAGATTCTGGCTTCGTAAAGCCTCGTCTAAAGTGGGGATCCCTGTTGGAGAGGCAAAGACCATATACTTCATAGGGTGTACAACTGTTGCGAAGCATGAGGATAGGCCCATAGCTATTTCTATGGCTAAAATACTTAACAAAGCCGGCGTGGACTGGGCGATCCTAGGTGTTGAGGAGCCGTGCTGCGGAGCACCCATTCAAATGATAGGAGACGAAACCCTCCTATATGGGCATGCTAGGAGGGTTGTCCAGAAACTCAGGGAGGCAGGTGCTGAAACCGTCGTTACAGCATGTCCAACATGTTACAGAATGTTATCACAGGAGTACAAGGCTATTCTCGGCGGAGATCTCCCATTCAAGGTTGAACATTCCTCAACCTATGTTAAAAGGCTCATTGAAGAAGGGTATATAAGGGTTGGTTATGCTGGCGTTAAAGCCGGATATCATGATCCATGCGAGCTTTCAAGGCATACTGGGATAATATCAGAGCCCCGCAGGCTTATGGAGATGGTCGGATACGAGGTTTATGACCCTGACTATAGTGGGGAGAAAACATTCTGCTGTGGCGGTGGCGGTATGATAAAGGCCTGCAATGCTGAGCTAAGCAGTAAAGTTTCAACAGTCAGGGTTCACCAGCTGGCTAGGGGAGGCGTGGACATAATAGTTACAGCCTGCCCTTCATGTAAGTCCTCCCTTTCAGCTGCATCATCAGGCTTAGGATTAAAAGTATTAGATATCGTTGAGGCGGTAGCCCAAAACCTTGAGGATGGATGAGACATGTAGTCTAAAACTGATGGGTGGCAGTGATATGGCTCCCCAGCTTACTGCTATTGGAAATCCGGTGTTTGACATAATAGAGACCCCATATGTTAAGACGGAGGGCCGGGTACTGTCGGGGTGTAGCACCAATGCCTGCCTTGCCTTTTCAAAACTCGGTGGTAGATCAGCACTTGTAGGAAGGGTTGGAAGGGACTTCTACAGGAAGCTTCTAAGAAAGACTGGTGAGTACGGGGTTCACGCCTACCCCCTGCCCTCACGGGAGTCTGGCGGCTTCCACCTCGTATACCTTGATAGCAGGATGACAGATAGAACGTTAAAGGTTTTAGGCATCGCTGGAACCATAGACTATGGCGAGTTTCCAAGAGAGCTTCTCGAATCCGAGCTATTCATTATAGCTCCTATCCTCGGCGAGATCGACTACCATTTTGTCAGAATGTTGCGTGGAGACATAGGCCCGGATAGGCCTATACTTGTAGACCCTCAGGGGCTAATAAGGGAAATAGACAGGGGTGTTGTGGTCAGAAAGCCTAGGGAGGACGCCTATAAGGTACTATCCATTTCCGACGTTTTTAAGCCGAACGAGCATGAGTGCGAGGTACTATTCCCGGGCCTACATCCCTCTAAGGCTGCCGTTGAAATCGTTAGGAGGGGATCAAAAGTTGGAATCGTAACGGTCGCCGACAGAGGCTCATACGTGGCATGGAACAACAAGCTTTACCATGTCCCAGCCTATAAAACCGTTGAGAGGGACCCGACGGGGTGTGGAGACGTCTATATAGGGGCCTACGCTTATAAGTACCTTCAGACAGGCGACCCTCTAGTGTCTTCAGCCTACGCCTCTGCAGCTGCATCCTTCATGGTTGAAAGCGTCGGCCCAGACTTCCCACTGCCTAGGAAGACCGTGGAGGAAAGATTTCAATGGATATATGACAGGGTTGAGAGAGTAGAGGCGTAGAACATGGGCGGCAAGCTTAGAGAATGGTACGAGGAGAAGACTGTGAAAATCGGCCGCTTGCTCCTGAAGACAAGGTTGGAGCCCAACCATCTCACAATTCTCAGTCTAATTCCCGCAATAGCATCTTTCCTGCTGGTTTCGGAGGCAATGCTATGGCAGGGCCTACTCATGTTCCTTCTATCTGTGTCAATGGACGTGCTGGACGGAAGCCTGGCGAGAGCTTCTAAGAAGACAACAAGATTTGGGAAGCTTCTGGACCACTATGTAGACCGGTGCGTGGAATCCCTCTACCTCATAGGTCTAACAGCCGGCCAGTACATACCTGGGTGGATGGGTGCATTAGCCGTTCTATCAGACATCTCACCAAGCTATATAAGGGCTAGGGGGGAGGCTGAAATAAAAGTTCAGGCGATGTCAGTAGGCCTCTTCGAGCGGAAGGAGAAGATAGGAGTCATAGCTATGGGAAGCATTATTGAATTCTTCTATCCCGGGGCTGTCAGCATGGCAGTAGCCATACTAATAGTTGGAAGCCTGATAACATCTGTCCAGAGGCTCCTATTCTTCAGGAAAGCTGAAAGCAACAACCATTGAAATTGTTAAAATCTTAAAACTAACTTGTACCATAACAGGGATAGACTACCCCTAGAGGCGAATGACTTGCCTGAGGAAACGGAGGGGCGTGGTGAGACTGTCAGGATCTACATTATGGGTAAGGAGTACAGGGTTCCCGCAGGGCTGACAATAATGAAAGCGATGGAATACGCCGGGTACAGGTTTATAAGGGGAGCTGGATGCCGCGGGGGCTTCTGCGGCGCATGCGCAACAGTTTATAGAAAAGAGGGAGACTACAAGCTCTACACAGACCTAGCATGCCAGAAGACTGTTGAAGACGGCATGTACCTTGTGCAACTACCATTCGTCCCAGCTAATAAAGCTGTGTATGATATTGAGGAGCTCAGGCCTGAACCTAACATCCTACTCAGATTCTACCCTGAGATCGCCAGGTGCGTAAGCTGCAACACATGCACAAAGGCCTGCCCTCAGGATATAGAGGTGATGTACGCCATCCAGCACGCACTTAGGGGGGAGATCGAGAGGGTCGCAAACATGACCTTCGACTGCATCCAATGCGGCCTATGCACCATAAGATGCCCTGCTGAGATACCTCACTACCATGTTTTCCAGCTTGCAAGAAGGATCTACGGCAGGTACATCCTTAAGCCCGCGAGGCATGTTAGGGAGAGAATCAAGGAGATTGAAAGCGGAAAGTACGACCAGGAGATGGATAAGCTCCTAACCGTTAGCGTGGAGGAGCTGAAGCGGATATATGAGAATAGGGGTAGAATCGAGGAATAGGTGTAGAGGATGAAGCTGATAAGAGGCTATCCAGCGTACATGCGTGAAAGCATAGAGCATGTTGAGAAGACGAGGCCTAGAAGGATGAAGGAGAAGTATAGAACTCTATCCATCGAGGAGAGGGAGGAACTCCTGAGGAAGTATCACCCTGACTACAAGCCTGGAACGAAAAGGCCTCTGAAGATAGGCCCTAGCAAGGGGATGATCGCACCCCACGAAGTCATAGACCTGCTTGAAGCCCACCCAATAGTAAAGCCTGAAGACGTGAACCTTGACGAGATAGACATAGACGTCGACCTTCTAATAATAGGAGGCGGCGGGGCAGGGATGACAGCGGCGCTCTGGGCGCTGGAGGAGGGCTTGAAGCCTGAAGACATACTAATAGTGACGAAGCTAAGGCTTGGAGACTCAAACAGCATCATGAGCCAGGGCGGAGTGCAGGCTGCCGACAGGCCGCCTGACTCTCCTATTAGACACTTCATCGACATAGTAGGAGGGGGGCACTTCACAAATGACAGGAGACTTGTGAAAATACTAACCATGACTGCACCCTACATGATGGCTTGGCTTGAGAGGCTTGGCCTAATGTTCGACAAGGACGAGGAGGGGAACATGCTCGAACTATGGGGCGGCGGAACATCCATTAGGAGAATGCACTCGTGCAAGGACTATACGGGAATGGAAATAGTAAGGGTTTTAAGAGACGAGGTTCGGAACAGGCAGGTGCCATGCCTCGAATTCACCTCAGCCGTCGAGCTGCTGACAGACGAGGAGGAAGACAGGGTGGTAGGCGCCGTCCTACTAAACATGGAAAGCCAGCAGTACTATGTGGCAAGAGCCAAGGCCACAATACTCGCAACCGGGGGCTTCGGAAGGATTCACATACAAGGATACCCAACAACCAACCATTACGGTGCAACTATGGACGGGGTAGTCCTAGCGTATCACGTCGGCGCGAGACTAAGGGATCTAGATGCAACACAGTACCATCCTACCGGAGCCGCCTACCCGGAGCAGATAGTAGGACTACTTGTAACCGAGAAGGTCAGGGGCGCAGGGGCCCAGGTTGTAAACAGGCACGGGGAACAGTTCGTCTTCCCACTTGAACCGCGTGACGTGGAGGCTGCCGCCATAATAAGAGAGTGCTGGGATAGGAACAACGGGGTTGAAACCCCCACTGGAATGCGGGGTGTCTGGCTGGACACCCCGATGATAGAAGAGCTGAGAGGACGCGGCGCATTTAAAAGAATGTTCCCTGCAATCCACAAGATGTACAGTAGGGTTGGCATAGATCCAGCCCAGGATCCGGTGCTCGTCTTTCCAACATTACACTACATGAATGGGGGGATAATAATAGATGAGAAAGCCCAGACGACTGTTAAAGGATTATTCGCGGCCGGCGAGACCACGGGCGGGGTCCACGGGAAGAACAGGCTGATGGGAAACTCAATACTTGACTACCTTGTATTCGGAAGAATAGCTGGAATTCATGCTGCAAGGTTTGCGAAGCACACGAGCCCCGGGAAGCCGAGCTTGAAACACGTTATCAAGTATGAAGAGATGCTGAAGGCTGCGGGAATAGAGACGGATAGAAGATCCCCGGTGCTGCTTCCAGACTACCGCGGGGAAAGGGTTTTAGCCAGAAGGATAGAGATCCTATGAATGTACTAAACTGTCCCATAACATTTATAATATTAGTCGCCGGTATCACCCATAAGATTGACCTGGCACTTTTTAACGGTTCCCATATCTCTCATAATTCCATCGTACCTCTTATTCTGGGCTCTGAAAAAGCATAGGGGAACCTCCGCGCTACTCCAGGCGATCTTCTACTGCTCGATCATTGTGGCGACCCTGCTAGAGGCAGTGTATATTTATACCTCAAACTATTTCATCGCTTTGGTATGTGCTAAGATCCTCCTCTTAGTTAGGTGCTTCTCTATATGCACAATCCTAAACATTGCGATGTTCCTATCTGTCATCAACATCACACCTAGGAGAGCGCTTATTCCTGCATACACTCCTATCATCTACATACTATTTATATTAAGAGACAAGTATTACATATCGAGACTCGTAGAACTCTCAGGTATCCCCCATTTTAAGATTGAATACGGTATTCTAGGCGAGTCTTGGATAATTCTGGTTTCCCCTATTATTGTAGGTATCCTCCTCTCATCAGCATATGAAATTTACAGGTCTAAGGGGCCTATCGGAGAGGGATGCCTCCTTATATCGGTGGGTGTTATCATTACAACAGCCCTAGGAATACTTGTTGGAATAACCGGTGTAGAAAAGTTTCAATCTGTCTTTAACATCTCATTTTTGTCTTTGCCCCTGGCCGTACTGGTCAGAGCAGGGGTTGATAAGACGATAATGAGAATTCCAGCTATTCAGTACAGGATCGAGCCTTCTATCGAGATACCATTCGAACCGGGCAAACTAGTACTTGTGAACGAGGAAAAACCTGAAAAACTTAGGAAGTACATTGAAACAATGTCGAGAGGCTACCCTACTCTAACAGTTTCAAGAGTGCCCCCTTCAACTCTTACAGAGGGGTTGGATGGGATTGTTTCTATATGGCTTTCGGAGCTTAAAGGCGAGGGAAGCATACATCCAACACATCTTTCAAGACTCAGGGCTATAATAGAAGAGTTCACGTCAAAGTATAAAGCAGCTGTTTGCATAGAGGGAGTTGAGTATCTCGTCCTGTATAACGGGTTTAAAAAGGTTCTGAGACTCATACATGAGCTTAAGGATCTTGTGGAGAAAACAGGAGCCATGATAATAATATCTCTAAATCTTTCAGTATTCAGAGCGCCAGAGGTTCAGCAGCTTAAGAAGTACGTGGATAAAATATTAGAAGGTTCCCGGTAGAAGAACACCAGGGTTATCAGGTTGCCTGTGAAATGTAGCCTGTGTAAAGACAGGAATGCGGTAGTGCACCTTGAATTTTCATCCATGTACTATTGCGAAGAATGCTACAGCCAGTACTTCATCAGAAAGGTTAGGAGAACACTGGAGAAATATAAGATGTTGGAACACACGAGTAGAGTGCTTATTGCCGTTTCCGGAGGGAAAGACAGCTCAGCCCTCCTCGCCACCCTCGCAGGGTTCAGCGACGACGTAGAAATCCTGCCGTTTCATATAGATCTCGGCATCCCCGGCTACTCCGAAAAGTGTAGGGAGGCTGTTGAGGAGTTATGCAAAGGCCTGGGGCTTAAACCTTTAATCTTCAAGCTTGAGACTGAAGGGTTTACCATGGCCGATGTTGCGAAGAAGTATAAAAAGCCCTGCTCGCCATGCGGCACGATAAAAAGGTACTGGATGAACAAGGTTTCTATTGAGAGGAAAGTAGACCTGGTTTTAACCGGCCACAACCTAGATGACACTATTGAGGTGTTATTTCAAGCCTATCTCACAGGCTCGGTCCATACCATAGCGAAGACAAAGCCGAAGCTGGAGAGAATCGGCGACCTTATAGGTAGAGCAAAGCCCCTCATCAGACATACCGATCTTGAAACACTCTACTTCTCATCGATAAACGAGCTCCCCTTTGTAGTAGCTGAATGCCCATATTCAAGAGGATCAAGAAGCATACGCAGAAAGAAGCTGATAGAAAAGATAGCCAGGGATATCCCAAACTTTAAGCACACCTTCCTGTCCACCCATCTCAAAACATTCCAGCCTCTACTGGCGGAGAAAACAAGGCTCCCCCCACTTAGGAAATGTAAAAGGTGTGGGATGCCAGCCTCAGCCGAGGTATGCTCCTACTGCAAGCTTAAAGAGAGAATCCTAAAACACACGTGATATTCTACAGAGATTATAATGAACCCCCGGATTTCCCATTTCATGAGGAACGAAAACAGACATACCTATGTTTATAAAATATTCCCTTATAACTGAGGAAAATTTGCCGGCATCAGTTACATAGAAGCATAGACCGTGTAGCATCCGTAGCATGCCCATTCACAGAAATACTTGCTCCTGCTGTAAGATTAAACATGGGATTCTATGTGATTTGCGAAATCCGAGGTGGACAGTTAATTAAGTTTATATCTGAAATGTTAGAGCAATATGAAGCTAGTAAGATGTTTAGGGACATACATAATTCGCTTACAGTGAGGATTTGCACATACCTCATCCTTTCAGCTATCACTGCATCCCTGTACATGCCAACTTCAAGGTTTATCCTCCCTCTAGGCTGGGATACGTACGTGCACATGTCAATTTCAAAAGAGATCAAGTTATATTTCAGGTATCCTTTTTTCTACCCGTTTTCAACGGGTATACCGCTTGAGAAGCCGCCTCTATTCTACTATTATGTTGAGTTGCTTAGAAGAATCTTCTTCAATGACATCATGGCTACCTATAGATATCTTCCAGTAGTCTCATCCATAATTCTTGTAATATCATTCTTCAACCTGTCATCTAGGCTATTTCAGGTGAAATATGCTTTCTTAGCCGCGCTGGCATGCGCGGTGTTGAGGCCAAGTCCTTTTCACTCGGGCTTCATATATCCCTTCCCTCAAACACTTGCTATAGCTTTCATGGCTAACGCAATGACGTACATGCTAGATAAGCCAAGTAGGAGAAGCCTTTTATACACCTTCTTGTTCTCAGCTATGGTTTCAGTGACACACATAATAACTGCGGTAGCTTTCGCGTGGGCTCTGTTTTTCTCCCTCGTAGCGAACCTGATTGTTAACAGAAAATTAAGGTTTCAGGAGCTGGTGGGGCTTTCAGCCTTAATGGTTAGTGGTGCTTTATGGTTCTCTAGGTTGCTAGTGTGCTATGGCCTGCCTTCAAATACACCTTTAAACCCGGCGTACAGGGTGGAACTCCACTCCTTTCTACAGCAGTACACTAATTTTGAAAACATGGTATCCCTATACCTATTCTCACCTGTAGGCCTTGCAGCCTCGGTTTACCATGTCTATAGAAGAAAAGTAAATGTTTTATCAACAATGAGCCTCTCTTCCCTGTTCCTGGTGAAATCCTACCTTTTAGGCCTCTATATAGCAAACAACAGGTTTATCCTTTACTTTTCCCTCTCAACAGTTCTTATGACTATTGGCCTCATACATGACACGCCGTGGCCGAGCCGTCTAAAACTTTCAGCTCTATCTCTACTGGTGCTCTATATGAGCATAGTCTTCACTCAGACCACCATTCGTGAGAAGCCAGCTATACCCTTCTCTCATTACGAGGCGTATAAGTGGCTCGGTGAAGCCTTTAGCCCCGATACCGTTGTGCTAGCTGATCCGATCAGCGCGGTTCCTCTTACCGCAATCTCCGGGCTGAAACCTGTGTGCGTAAGCCCTCAACATTCCGGCCTATACGGAGGCAACATGGAACCTGTTATCCACACTATAGAGATGCTTACAACTGACAACCTAACATTCTTCATGGAGCTAGCGAAAAAATATAACGTGTCGGTTGTCCTAGTCAACAACTGGACAGAATACTACGTTAGTGTAAACTGGTGGGGGAGGGGGAACAACTTCCTTAAACAATACTACATATCCCCGAGGGGTACAGAAAAGTTTAGCAACCAATCATATTTCCAACCTGTATACTTGAAGGATGAAGTTGAAATTTACAAAATTACCGGATGCTATCCCTAATATTGCAACATACCTTTTAAATTTTAAATTACATAAATGATAAACGTGCACCAAATAAAACATAGAACGGTAATTCTAGCGTTAATAACCTTAATGTTGCTCTCACCCGACTTTAAAATCTACATAAGCCAGACACCTAAAGAATGGACGTTTATGGTTTACATGGATGCAGACAACAACCTTGAAGATGCAGGAATAGACGACTTGAACGAGATGGAATTTGCAGGCTCAACAACCGACGTAAACATCATAGTACTTCTAGATAGAATCCCAGGATACGACTCTTCAAACGGAGACTGGACCACAACAAAAATATACTATGTAACCTACGACCCAGACGGGGTTGATGGCACCATCGACTCACAGGAGCTGTTGGACGCTGGTGAAAAGAACATGGGAGACCCGGCAACCCTCATATGGTATGTTGAATGGGTTATAGCGAACTATCCAGCACAGAAGTATGCAGTAATACTCTGGGATCACGGCTCAGGCTGGCGTAGAACTGAGGAAAGCCGGGTCAAAGCCGTATGTGTAGACGACACGAGCAACGACGAACTTACGACATGGGAGCTTAAAACAGCCTTTAACCAGATTTATTCCGACACAGGAGTCATCATCGACCTGTTAGGTTTCGACGCATGTCTTATGCACAACACCGAAGTAGACTACCAGCTAAGAGAACACATAAATGTGTTCGTCGCCTCAGAGGAAACCGAGCCATGGGACGGCTGGCCGTACGACTGGATACTCGAAAACCTTACATCAGATCCGACAATGACGCCTGAAGAGCTAGGTGCAGTTATAGCTGACAAGTACATTCAATCCTACATCACCGGACACCAGAGCGGAAGCGACGTGACACAGTCAGCGGTTAAAAAAGAAGAACTTATAAACGTTTCAGACGCTGTCGACTACTTCGCCCAACAGCTGATAAACAAAATGTTACAGTACCATGCCGAAATGGAGCAGGCGAGAAACAACGTACAGGAATTCTACTACACCTACTACATAGACTTATACCACTACGCAGAGCTAATCTACCAGCAGATTTCAGACCCAGATATAAGAGAAGCTGCTCAGTGGTTAATGGAAAACATATCCAAGGCTGTAATATATGAAGGCCATGACTCAGGCAACCCAAACGCTCACGGCCTATCCATATACTTCCCGGCAACACAGACAGAATATGACAGCCAGTACGAAAACCTAGACTTCGCGGCAGACACAAACTGGGACGAATTCCTAAACCTATACTATAACCCTCCAACTGCACAGTATGACGTAGCAGTAACAAGCCTGGAAGCACCACCCTACGTCCCACCAGGTACCACCATAAAGGTCAACGGCACTATAACCAACCAAGGAAGCCGAGAGGCAACCAACATTGAAGTAAATCTACTCATCAATGGAAGCATAGAGGACACCACAACAATCCCAACCCTAACCCCAGGCGCCAGCCAAAAAGTACAGTTCCAATGGACCCCAACAGAAGAAGCAGACTATAACATAACAATAGCAGCGATACTGGTTGGAGACGAAATACCCCAAAATAACTGGATGTCAAAGATAGTTACAACAACACCCAAACAGATACTACTCGTAGAAGACGACAATCAAAATACCGTTAGAAACAGTAGAGGAGACGGATCATCACCCCAAGAGTTCCAGCAGATTCTAGACAGCCTAGGCTACACATACATAGTATGGAGAGAAACAACAGACGGACGGCCAACAATAGAATTTATGAGCCAGTTCCCAGTAGTAATCTGGACCTGTGGAGACCTATACGGGGGAACGATCGATGACCAGGACCAGCAGCTTCTTGCTGGGTATGTTTTTGGCGGTGGCTGCCTGCTGCTGGAGGGTGACGACATAGGCTACGACCACCAAGGCAGCGGGGACTGGTTCATGAACAGCGTAGCCCACGCAACCTACGTGGCGGACCACTCTAACACAGGAACCTACGTAACCGTGCTTGAGGATCACCCCATAACCCAGGGCCTCCCAAGCCAGATATACCTTTCCGGAGGAGACGGATGCCCATGGCCAGACGAGATACAGCCTGTAAACGGTAGCATAGCCTTAATGGGATACACAAGCTGGACCACAGGCTACTCCCTGACAGCCTATAATGGGAGCAACGGAGACGGCAAAGTAGTCTACATGGCCTTCAGCCTAGACGGCCTAGCCCAGGAGTACCAGCAGCAACTGGTGCAAAACATAATAGAATGGCTCCTTCCGCCAGGCGAGTTTAACGTTACTGTAGTAGAGGTTTCATCTGATAAGTATGCTTACGACTGGGGTGAGGCAGCTACTATACAGGTAACTGTCAATGTTTCAAATGGGCCTAGAGACGTCTACGTCTGGGTTGAGATATACAATGACACATGGGGAAGCTGGACACTAGCCCACAGCGACTACATGCTTGTATCACTGCCTGATACGGGCTTGGCCACATACACCTTTACATGGATTGTTCCTAGCGGCGAGGCTGGCCACCACATGGTTAAGGCTGGTGTGTCGTCGTCCGACTGGTCGACGCTGTACGATGTAGGCTGGCATGAGATAGCTGTGGGGCCTTCAGCCAGGGTTGTATCCCTGACGTTGGACAGGGATCCGCCCTACTACATGCCGGGAGAAGCTGTAACGGTAAACCTAACCATTGAGGCTGACGGGGCTAGAAGCGTAACCTGTAACCCGTGGGTTGAAAGCCACACCACAGACTGGGATGTTGAACATACAGGCTACACCACTGTAACCCTTAACCCGGGAGACACGTACAGCTACATAGCTACCTACATCCTGCCCTCAGACGCGTCGGGAGGCTGGCATGCGTTTAAGGGTGGAGCTGCGACGACTGACTGGCAGCTTATCTACGACATAACAGGTACCGTCGGCCAGCTGGCTCCATACCTGGTGCAGGGCAACATAGTGGTTGTGGAGGTCCAGACCGACAAGGACTCCTATTCCCCAGGGGAGACCGTCTACATAACCATGGTTGTGGACAATCAGGGCAGCAATCCAGTCCTGTACGCTGGCGTATGGTTCGAGATCAAGGATGCGGATGAAAACATCTACGGCGGCGAGTGGAGGCAGCAGGACCTGCCCCTAGGCCAGAGCAGTGTTGAGTTTCAGTGGGTTGTCCCAGACGACATGGAGCCTGGAGACTACAGGGTTGTATGCGGCGTCTACAACTTCGCAACCAACGAGAAACAGATAACAATAACAACAAGAACAAAAATGGCAGCTGTGATATTCGTGTCGCTTTCATTAATGTCTCTTATCCTGGATAGAATAAGGAAATCCCTACTCCCATTTTTTGAAAGGGAGCTTAAGTGAGATTTTGGATAGATTTCACTCACCCAGCACATGTGAATTGGTTCGCCCCGGTAGCATACAAAATTAGAGCTAATGGGTACAAGCTGCTTCTGACGGTAAGAGATGATACCGAGACAGTACATCTATTACGGTATTGGTTTAAGGACTTTAAAGTAGTTGGAAGTTATGGCGGCCCATCACTTGAGGATAAGCTGAAAGCCTATGCCCGAAGGGTAACTCTACTATCTAAGATTTTAAGGCATCTTAAAGTTGGAGCTTTGCTTACACACTCGCCTGACTCTACGTGGACCGCCTACTACTATAATATTCCCATAGTCGTGGTCACAGATGAGCCTCATGCCAAGGCAGTCTCAAAATTGACACTTCCTCTTGCGGATAGAGTGATATCTCCTTCTGTAATCGGTTTAGAAAGGCTATTAAGCTTCGGTGCCTGTAGAGAGAAGATAATGTTTTTCAAAGGTGTCACGGAGTACTCAGCTATAAAAATGATGGAGAAGATAGATGTAGATGTTATTAGAGAGTTGAACCTTGATTCAAGCAGGCCTGTTGCAACTGTTAGGCTACCAGCATGGAAGTCTTCATTTCTACAGGGAAATCCCTATCTACCCTTGATTTACCGACTAATTAAGTCCGCTGTACGCTACCTTTTGGAAAAATATGACTGCCAAGTGGTTATACTACCAAGAGACTTGGGAGAGGCTCCTTTATTCAAGGAATATTATAGGAAAGGGGTAATTATACCCTCAACTCCGGTATACGGTTTAAAACTTTTTCAGACCTCTAAAATAGTAATAACAGGGGGAAGTGCAACTGCTAGGGAGTCTTCCCTGCTTGGAACTCCAACATTGCTATGTATGCCACCTCTCACAGATTATAGGTCAGGTTTGATGCCTGAAGACGAGTATCTTAGAGATTCGGGATTGATATTCTCCACCTACAACGAGCACGAGATTAGAGATTTCATAGACAGGGTTATGTCAGGTGATTACGACATATCTAAGGCTGTTAAAAAGGTAACTTCAAACTTTGAAGACCCCTCTGATTTAATGGTAAAGGCTATACTTTCGGTTGCTAAAGACGAATAATAGTTTAAAGGTTAGCCTCTATATCATCTTTCTTGGATATGAGTAGGAAGGTAATCGTAACGGGAGGGGCGGGATTTATTGGAAGCCATGTAGTGGATGAACTCGTTAGAAGAGGCGCTGAAGTAATTATTATAGACGACTTCTCCGCTGGAAGACTTAGCAATATAAGACATGTTTTAGACAGGGTTAAACTCATCAAGGCTAGCATCCTGAATCCAGAGACTTACAGAAATGAGTTTAGGGGGGCAGACCTGGTGATCCACGAGGCCGCCCTGGCCGACATAGCAGGATGCGAACTAAACAAAAAGATGGCAATCAAGGTTAACATTGAAGGTACATTAAAGGTTCTTGAAACGTGCGTCTGGGCTGACGTGGAAAAATTTGTATTCATAAGCTCAGCTGGAGTACATGGCAACAATCACAACTCAAACTTTATACTTAGCGAGGAAACAGCATATGCGCCACTTTCAATATATGGGATGACAAAAGCGGCAGGTGAGCAGCTAACAAAGTTATTTCAAAGGAACTACGGCCTAAGAAACGTTATATTACGATACTTTTCGATATATGGACCTAGACAGATCCCGAAGAATAACAGTACTTCCGGCGCTGTAGCTATATTCACAAATCGTGCGATAAGAGGCCTAGACATAGTGGTTCACGGTAGCGGAAAACAGATAAGAGACTTTACATATGTAGTCGACACTGCAAAATATACAGTTGAAGCAGCCTTGAAAATAGAAAATGAAACTGTAAATATTGGGACAGGTATACCTACCCGAATAATAGACCTTGCTAAAATCATCAAAGAAGTAGTAAATCCAAAGGTTAAAATTAGATTTGGACCGAGGCCGAAATATGATGCAGACGGCGGCTACGCTGATACAAGCAAGCTTGTAAAGCTTTTAGGAGGCAAGCCTTCAACCAAGCTTACCAACGGTATAAAGAGATACCTCCGGTGGGTCAAATTAAACTATCAAAGTGTAAATGTAGGCTATTAATAATTGCAAGCTCCAACAGGCTAAAACTATCTCCCACTCCTTGAGATTGAAATACTTAATTAAGAGATGTGGGATAGTTAAAGTCCTATCCGTTAACAATAGACTACCGTTAGAGGTAGGTTTCGGCGGAGAATGTTTATAAGGTATGATTCTCCTCTGGCTGACCTGCCTTAGAACAAAATCCAAGGAGTAAGGAACCATTAATGCCCATAAAGCAGTACTATTACCTGAAATAATGAAGGCAGACGCTGTAAATCCCCCGTAGAAGAATGTACCTACATTTCCAGGGAATATTCTAGAAGGATATAAGTTAAACAACATAAAGGATATCATGGCAACTATATAAGAGTCTAAGAAGGGAT
Organism: Thermoproteota archaeon; assembly: GCA_027491935.1. Classification (GTDB taxonomy): domain Archaea; phylum Korarchaeota; class Korarchaeia; order Korarchaeales; family JAOZGB01; genus JAOZGB01. The sequence goes on from JAOZGB010000006.1 coordinate 48,673, forward strand.
TGTAACCTATTATGAAACGCAGAAAAAGTATATTAATCAATGCTAAGCCTGTTTCCAAACCGTTAAAGCCTGCATACGTGTTTGATAGATTAAGAAAACACACGTACAGGACTGCATCTAAGACAACCATCGCAACCCCATAATGATATAGCTCTGGGACCAATGTAGCAAATGATATAAGTCCAATAAGAACTTTGGCTTTATACCGGAATCCAAAAAAATCATCTACTAATCCGAAAACCCCGCAAATGATGGCAGCAATAAAAGTAAGCATCCATTTCCGTATTGAAAAAAGGCTGAACCCAAGGAAAACTTTAGACAATAACAGATTTATGATGAAACCTATAATCACGGAAATTCCGCCTATCCTGGGAATTCTACTGTAAGAAGGCTTATTCGTGTCAACACCTAAAATCTTAAACTTGCATAAAATACGCCTCGACGCCTCTATAATCGAAACACAGACAACAAACTGGACAAAATAATAGGGGATAATTAGCTGCATGTTATCTTCTTTTCTCCTTTCAACAGTCTGAGG
>JAOZGB010000008.1 GCA_027491935.1 Thermoproteota archaeon
AAGGCTTTAGGTTCGTTGTCCTCTGTTATCATCAGGTATGTTAACTGTCACAATGTCAACTCAGCCTACAGGGTTATGATTAACCTGGTTAAGGCTGTAAACCCGGCTTATCCTAACGCTGGCCCTCCTTACGACCAGATATGTAGCGATTTTGCTGGGTATATGGCGGAGCATGGCTACATATTTGTTGTCATACTTGACGAGGTTGATCTTCTCATTAGGAGGGATGGTGATAGGCTTCTGTATACATTGAAGAGGCTTCAAGATCTTGGGGAGGGCTCTATTAGCCTGGTAACGGTTTCAAACGATATGGGGTTTATGGGGAAGCTTAGCTCCAGGGTTAAAAGTAGCTATAGCCCGGAGATGGTTAGGTTTGACCCGTATAAGGCCTCAGAGCTTGAGTTGATACTTAAACAGAGGGCTGAGAAGGGGCTTAGGAAGGGCTCATGGGACGAGGCTGCGATAAGCTATATCTCTGCAATTGTTGCAAAGAACCATAATGGTGATGCTAGGAAAGCTATAGATCTGTTGTATCTTGCGGCAAAGACTGCTGAGAGGAATGGAAGTGCAAAGCTTAGTGTCCCACATGTAAAGGAGGCTTTGAGTAAGATGAAGCATGATACGGTTGAGATTAAGATTAGGACTTTGCCTCCCCAGAAAGTCCTAGTTCTTGAGGCCATTGCTAAGCTTAGGCATGAAGGGGAGAAAGCGTATACAGGGACGATATATGATGTTTACTATAATATTGCGAAACTTCTTGGCTTTACACCGCTGAGCATGAGGAGTGTAGCTGAGATAATTAAGAATCTGGATGAGCTTGGAATTCTAACGTCTGATGTGATGTTTAGGGGGCGATACGGAAATACTAGAGCTGTCATTTCCCTGGCGTTAAGCTCTAAAGAGATCTTAGCTATCATCGAGGATATGGGCTTTTTAGTGCCAAAGGACATCCTTGAGCGATATATTAAGCGAAATTCTTCTCTATGACATTTAAACTTCCAAGCTGGATGATTGGCACTATTCCGGGAGTTACGGTGATCCCCTGCTGCTCTATGTAGGGTGTTTCTCCCTGAAACGTCCCGGAGTTTACGAGTGTTACTCCCCTGTACCTTCCCAAGGCGTTAACATGTATGTGTCCGCAGTGTATTACGTCTGGAACCCTGTCGATTACTAGCCAGTCCTCGCTAAACGGGGTTATTGGGGTTTCACCGTAGACTGGGGCGAGATGCCTTTTTCTCAGCATTAGTTCAAGCATCCTTAAGGATGATTTCCTTGTCAGCGGTATCGCCTGGGGAGTGTATCTTTGCCAGCTGTTAAGGCTCCTCCCGTGATATATGAGAAATTCAACGCTTTCTATAGAGATGTAAGCCGGGTTTCCAAGAGATAAAAGGTCGACAGCTGACGATATCTGGCTTAAATAGTCTTCTGGTATGGGGGGTTGCGGGTCTGAATCTCTTACTGGGTCGTGATTTCCAGGTATAAGTATGACTTTAATATAATCAGGAAGGTATGAGAGAAGACTAGCGGCATATTTAAACTGCTTCTGCACATCCTTTATTTTTAGCTCCCTCTCCTGGCTTGGATATACCCCTATTCCATCCACTATGTCTCCTGCTATGATCAGATACTTTATTCTTCCAGACAGGGGGTCTCCCCGCTTGATCCATTCCAGAAATTTTCTGAAGATTTTTTCTAGGAAGTACTTGCTTCCAATGTGAAGGTCTGATATTAGTGCGGCTGATAGTGGTGTATCCCTATTTTCTACCTTTTTTGGCTTTGTGTCCGGCTCCAGGATTCTTTGGGCGATTACTGTTTTCTTTGAAAGTTTTCTGCCAATCACTCCTACAACTTCATCTTTAAGAAAGATTCTGTGAGAAAAGTCCTTATATCTTACTATAACTATTATCTCCCCGGTTTCATCCTCTAACGTAATTATCGTATTCTTGCTTTTTGATGTTCTTATATCGCTTATAATTCCCACTATTGATACGTCACTTCCGTCTCTCAAGTTTAAAGCATCTCTGATTTCCATGAACTTTATCTTGTATCTATCCACTATTATTCCTCTAATTTTTCTGTATCTGTCTCGGAAGTACTTGACGAAATCGTCCACCTCCCCCTTAATGTGGAGGTCATCCCCGGGTGCCTTTACTACTTTAATATTTGAATCATACTCGGCGGCTGGTGGCCTTCTGATTCTTGTGGCGGGTTCAAGATCTATATACCGATTTAGATGCGCCCTTGTTATCACAATTTTCTTATTCGGCTCTTCTGCAAACTTCTTTACTATCTCACGTATCTTTTCATCATTCACCTTCTCCAAGAGGCTTAGCGCCTCAGGGGAAAGGTTGAACCCTTCTTTCAGAAAGCATCTTAGAATATCTATCCTCCTGTCGTTGATCCTATGACCGTCATCCTGTGACATAATGCTTAACCTTTTTATTGAATTTATTACCTTTCAAGTTTACTCTAGCATTGGTGATGATTTAGTGTCAGGCTGGCTTGAAGCTACTTATAAGACAACTATCATGTCACCCGAACTGTTCAGACGGCTTGAGGAACTAGGGGTAATCAGGCATGTTGCATTTGGTTTTTTAGTTGAAGATAGACTGGTAGATCTTTTAGGTGGTGAGGGTTTGAGTGTGGACTTTATGGATAAGTTAAATGAAATTTCCCGGAAAATCGAGGCTCTTTCGGAGAAAATATCATCTGTGGAAGAAAGAATAGAACAGCTGGAAGACAGGGTTACATCAATAGAATCCACATATGCTGCTAAGCCTTCTGAAGCAGTCGGGGTTCATCTGAAAGAACGGGACAAAAAGATACTTGAGGTATTTAAAGAGGGTGAAGAACTCAGGTTTAAAGATATAGCTGAGAAGACGGGGATAAGCCCGAAACATCTTGGAAACTACCTTTCAGAACTCGTAAAAAGAGGCCTCCTAGTAAAGGTTAGGAAGGGTACATACAAACTTTCACAGGAACATGCGGAAGGTTAGTAAAGATTAACTCTTATTTTAAATACTTGGGTGATGCGACAAACATATATAGCAAAAACGGCATAACTAGATTAGCCGGGGTACCCTAGCCAGAGGCGGCGGCTAAGTAAGGGGCTGGACTCGAGATCCAGTGCCTCATACGGGGCTCGTGGGTTCGAATCCCACCCCCGGCGTTTTACGGTGATAAAACTGGACCTAGTCCATGAGATATCTGATATTCAGAAAAAGTACACGGTTGTCGGAAGAGATTCAGAGCTTAAGAAGGCCTTGGTAGCGTTAAGATGTAGAAAGCACGTTCTATTAGAGGGCCCAGTTGGTGTTGGGAAGACTTTCTTAGCGTCGGTGATAGCTAAACACCTTGGTCTCAAACTTTTCAGAATCGACGGAGATGAAAGACTAACTGAGCGGAAAATTGTAGGTTACTGGGATCCACCGCTTGTATTATCCAAGGGATACTGTCCTGAAGCCTTTGTTGAAGGACCGCTTGTTAGAGCTATGAAGACTGGGGGCCTACTCTTTATAAATGAACTCAACAGGTTGCCTGAGTCAACCCAGAACGTTTTGTTACCTGTAATGGACGAGGGAATATTGTACATACCTAAGCTGGGAGAGATTAGATCGGCGCCAAAGTTTAGAATCATCGCTACTCAAAACCCTGAAGAGCATACGGGGGTTACAAGGCTTTCAGAAGCGCTACGAGACAGGTTTCTTCTAATAAAGTTAAACTATCAGCCGTATGAAGAGGAGGTTAAGATAGTTAAGCTTAGATCCGGCATCAATGAGGATAGCATAGCTGAAACATCTGTTAGAATTGTAAGAGCGACCAGGTCTAGCCCGAAGATTTTAAGGGGGGCCTCGGTCAGGTCTGCCATAGACCTGGCGGTGATAGCTAGCCAGCTTAGACCCCTAAACATAGAAAGATGGGTTGAAGCATCCATAATGAGTTTATCCTCGAGAGTTGAGGTCACTGACGAATATCATGGTAAAGAGGACGAAGTTATCGCAGAGATCGTTAAGTTTACATTACAGGGTTTCCAAAGCTAGAGGAGCCTAAAGCTCTGATGACGACGGCTAATTTAGGAAATGGATACCCTGCTATTGGGGTAGATAGCATTTTAAACGCCTCTAGAAACATGGATGTTAAGGACATGTTGAAACTTTCAAGCAAAAACAGGGTGATCTTTAAAAAGATACTAGAGGATCCTGAGGTCCTTGAACGGTTAAAGCTTGAAGCTGAAAAGAAGCCCCTTGACCTAGTATCATTATACTGTAATATTAGATTTTTCCTACCCAAAGGCTTACGAGAGAGCCTAAGAAAAATAGTGGCCAGATCTATAGTGAAGCTTGGCTCAAGGACCTTCTCAAGGATAGATCATGGTGCCAGAAGGCTTCCGTCAGACCAGCCACCAGGAGAATTAGACATTGAAGAAACCATAGAAAATCTCCTTGAGAAAGGAGGCAGATTCGATAGTTTAAGCCCTGACGACTTTAGGTATATAAAGCCCTATTCTAGAAGAATAGGGGTAGTTGCTATTCTCGACCTTAGTGGTTCTATGACAGGGCTTAAAATATCAGTTGCATCTGTGATATGTGCGGTGATAGCTTTCAAAGCCCGTTTCGGCCAATATGGAATAGTAGGATTTGATACTGAGGCGTACATTCTTAAACCATCTTGGAAGAACATTCCTCCGGAGTTAGCTGTTGAAAAAATTCTTGATAGTACTACCGGAGGATATACTAACATCACCTCCGCCTTAAAACTTGCAAGAAAGGAGCTTCGATACATCAAAGCCCCCAAGAAGTTTGCAGTTCTAATAACAGATGGGGCTTATAATGTTGGTGGAGACCCACGCTTTGAAGCTTCCAGGTTTAGGAGGCTTCATGTAGTCGGTATAGGGTCTAAAAATGGGTATGGCGGTCTTGTATGTAGGGATATAGCTCAAATGGGAGGAGGAAAATACATCCCTGCCTCTGCTGAGTTTTGGTCTGTATTGAGAGCTGTTTCCTATGTGCTTTCAGGGTGATCTACCTTCAAGTTAAACTTTTCCGCAGCTTTTTCAGTTACAGAATAGAAGGGTCTCCTACCTGGAAGTTTAACCCGTGCGAGCAAGCCCGTGTCAATTAGAGAGTTCAAGGAAACTCCAAGCCTTCTCACTCCTAAACTTTGCTTAATATCTTTCCACATTTTAATAAGCTGTGATCTTTGAACCATACCCCCCGCATCTATTATTGATTGTAACAAGCTTTTTGTGAACTGCTCCTCCAGCCCTTTGCCTACCCCCCTTTCTTTGAGTTTCTCGGCAAGCTCAGAAATAGTTATTCTACCGATTCCGGGTATTATAACTCTGGTGTCCTCTGGTGCTACCTTCATGGGTCTTTTCTTTCTTTTAGACATTTTCCATCACCTTCAATCATCTTTATTTTCTCTTATTCAATAAATACCCATTAAGTTGTATATTAAATTATCTAACTGAATACTGAATTTAATATATATCTTTGTTTACATGTAATAACACAATTTCTATAAAATCCCTAAAAAATTATCCATTTTGCTAATTTTTCCTTCTCGATCTAAATTTTAGTAAAACTAATGAAAATCTTTTAAAAATAATTAATAACTTCGATAGACTTTGTCTTGTAAAACTTTTCTGTAATATACAGTATCATCATATAACCTTAAGTAAACTTTATCTCAAATTTTGAAAACTGATTAACACCCATGTAAATCGAAACTTTAAAATACAACTCCTGGGTTCGTCTTAAAGTGCGGGGGTAGCCAAGCCTGGTCAAAGGCGCGAGGCTTAGGACCTCGTCCCTAAGGGGTTCGTGGGTTCGAATCCCACCCCCCGCATATCCATCATTAGCCCTTGACATGGCCTACAAACACAAACATATAATAAATTGCTTGGGTATATGCTGATTCGTCGAGTCAATATTATTTATTTTGAGAGCTATTGATGAATATGAAGTCTAGCATGAGAGAAAAAATCGGATTATCAAGCTACCTTGAAGAAATGATAAGATCATACTGGGATAATCCAGATCTGGTTAAAGAGGTATTTGTCAGGAACGGTATTCTCTGCTCAGACATGTTAATAGATGTAGATTCAGAGAAGATAGCTAGAGAGCTAGGAGTATCCAAGGAGAAGTTTGAGGAATTTAGAAGGTTAGCATCTCCCCTCTATATTAATGAATTGAAAAGAAACCTTGCTGAGCTAAGAAAAGAGTACGAAGTTCAAATTACATGGTTAAAAAACCAGCTTACCAAGGCGGTTAAGCGCCAAAGGAGTCAAAGGAAGAGTCTACCTGAACAGATTGTAGAGGCGACTAATAAGCTTAGAAACCTCATTGAGTCGGTAAGAATAGGTCTTCAAACAGGAGAATCTGGGGAAGTGGAAACCCTAGCCGAAGAATGGCATTCACTATTGCTTCAGATAAAAGAGGGAACTGTTAAGCTAGCTGACTTGTTGGAAAGATACATCAAAAAGCGGGGAATTAATACTGCGACAAAGGAGAAACTAATAAGTGAAGTTGATAATCTAAGACTATACAGCCGGATCTTCTCATCTGTTGTCGACAAAGAAAGTGCGGTAGAATTTTTAGTAAACGAGGCCCAAGACCCGTCGTCTTCTATCTTAGACCTCTATACCTTATCGCTTGATAAGATTAGACTGCTTGTAAAAACTGTATAACTAATCTTTAACCTGTTCTAAGACACCTATACACATTAAAATCTGAGACCTTGTCGAGAAAGGCATGTTTATATCATTTATTATTTCATTGAGATAAGATATCGCTATACTTGCCCTTACACCAGGTGTTCTCTTCTCCTCATTTAAGGCGGTTAATGCATCGGTTGCGGCCCTTCTAATGTTTCTAGGAACCGATGTGTCTCTAATTATCTTCATTAATATTTGCCTAGCCCTGTCTATTTCTTCCTTAAATTTCCCCTCTGTTTCCATAGGCATCTATTTTAAGAAGTTCAGGAGCCTATTTAAATTTTGAACTATGTCAAGTGAGACCAGAGATAAGATACGACTAATGGCTGAAGCAATTAAACAAGGAGCAAAAATGCTATCAGATCTTTGCCCATACTGTAGCGTTCCCCTATTTAGAATAGACGATGAAGTTAGATGTGTAGTATGTAATAGAAGAATCATCCTTGTTAAAGGCGATGAGGAGGAGAGAAGGGCGAAGGCTGCCGTTGCTCTAATAGAACTTAGAGACATATTGGAGGGGAAGATTAAACAATTAAACATGGAACTTCCAGGTTTAAGCCTGGAAGAGCTCAGATACCATCTTGAAATCCTCGAACTACTCTTAAGAGTACTGTCAGAAACTAACAAACTTATCGAGAAGCTTTTACCCGGTGGAGGCTTATGAAGTATGTCTCCCACCCTCTGATAAGGCCGAAGACGATCGAAGCTAGGTTGTATCAGGAAGTTGCTATGGTAAAAGCCTCAAAGGAAAACTCTCTGGTTATCCTACCAACAGGTATGGGCAAAACTGTAATCGCCTCTTTGCTCATAGCTTACAGACTTTCTAAGCTGCAATGGAGTAAAATCCTTTTTCTAGCTCCCACCCGCCCACTTGTAAATCAGCACGTCTCAGAGCTGAGAAGGATACTAAACACCGATCCAAATAATATCTCCCCCATTACCAGTGCAATAAAAAAAGACCTCCGGGCTGAAATCTGGAATAAATGCAAGGTTATAGTTGGGACACCCCAGGCTGTAGAATCTGACCTTTCAAAAGGAACTTTAGATCTAAGGAGCTTCTCCTTGCTTATCGTAGACGAGGCTCATAGGGCTGTTGGAAATTATCCTTACGTTTTAATAGCCTCCATATATCAAAGGACATCAGTGAATCCTCTAATCCTAGCTCTAACAGCTTCTCCCGGGGCAAATGCTGAGAAGCTTTCAGAGATCTGTTCAAACCTCTCAATAAAGAACATAATCATGATGGATAGAGACAATCCTGTTGTAGCACCCTATGTGTCACCACTAAAGTTCGAATACGTTAAAGTACCGTATCCCAAAGCGTACAGTAAGGCAGTGAATTTGGTAGAGGAGGAATATAAAAATAACCTTAAGTACTTACATGCTTACGGCGTTACTGGTGATTATCTAGATGTTAAGATAAGCAAGCTTATAGAGCTTCAGCAGAAAGCTAACGTGCTGAATTTAAGCGGAATAGTTACGATCAGAATCTCAGCAGCCATAAAACTTTACCATATGAGGCTTCTGTTGGAAACTCAAGGAATTCCGCAATTTTTAAGCTACGTCGATAAGCTTGGAAGAGACAGTACAAAGTCTTCTAAGCTCATACTATCCTCCCGAAAAGTGAAACTCGCAGTATCTATATCTAAGACTCTTAGAAAATCAGGTGTTATTCATCCTAAACTGTCAAAACTTATAGATTTGGTATATAGTCTGATAAAAGACCATAGCTCTAAGATGATCGTGTTCTCGAACTATAGGGATACTGTAGAACTTATTGTTAACATCTTATCTAGCGTTCCGGGGTGCAAACCTGTTAAACTTATTGGTCAAGGAAGAAGGGGGAAAAGTCCCGGGATGAGCCAGAAAGAACAAGTAAAAGTCCTCAGAGAGTTCTCGAACGGTTTGTATAACACTCTCGTTTCCACCAGTATTGGCGAGGAAGGTTTAGATATCCCGGAGGTCGATCTAGTGGTCTTTTATGATGTAGTCCCCTCAGAAATAAGAAGTATACAGAGAAGAGGTAGAACAGCCAGGAGTAAACCCGGTAAGGTAATAGTTTTTTATTCTCCAGGCATAGAAGAAGCTTACCTAAATATATCTTCAACACGTGAGCAAAAGATGCGGAAAATTCTTAAAACATCAAAGGCGGGTAAGATACAGCTTAAACTAGTATAGCATAGTTGGTGTAATTCTGATGATAGAGCTAGAAGACATAAACCTGCTGGAATTAAAGAGATTAGGCCTTAGAGGTGACAAATTCGTTCTTAGATCTAATATGGACGCCGCAGCAGCCCTCTCTAGATTCATTAACGTGCTGTGCCAGTTAAATCAAATGAGGGATCCTATAAGGCTAAGTCCAGCTCATAAGAAGAAGTACGTAGTAGGTTATAGGGAGTATTCAGTAAAGTATGAGGATAAGCTCCTAACACACCAGGTAGCCTTAAGATTAATTGGGAAAATAAGAACTCAACCTAAATCAACCCTTAAATTCCTAATCACACTAAAGTACTATTACTTCAAAGATGCGGATAATAGAAGGGTAAATCTAATGTATGATAGATACGAACTTCTAACTGATGTGAAAGACAGCGATCTCCTTGTAATAGTTAAACTTAAGTCAGGACTCCGCAGGACAACCCCGGAGGTTTTAATGTCGATTATTGCAAATTTGATGCGAGGCAATGTTAAGGTGATTCACCTTGGAGTCTCACCATCCGTCAAGAGGTGAGTTTGTAAGGTTTAATCTTAAATATTAAAAGTGGGGTGTGGAAATGATGGGGGATAGAGGAAGCCCTGTGGAGAAAGCTACAGAATTTATAGAAACCATATTTCCGGGTGAACTTTGCGGTAAAGTTGTCCTTGACAATAGAATGGCGATGATAGGAATAGTAAGGAGCATCAAAGTGTATATTCCCAGCTTTAAAGTGGGGCTGATAATTGTGGGCTTAGACTCAGAAAAGGGAGTAGAGAAAGAAATACCCATAGATGTAAAGGATATAGAGAAAATAGGCGACAATGTGCTTTTAAGGATACAGCTTCCAAAGTTTAAAGTCTTAAACATAGAAGATGTACTAAGCCTTAGAAATAGGCTAGCCCGAAGCTTTACCTCTAGCTAGGATTCCTGCTCGAGCATTTTCGAATATTCTTCCGAGGTCATCAGCTTTCCAAGATCTTCAGGTAGATTTGTCGCCTTTACTTTTATCAGCCAGCCCCTCCCGTAGGGATCCTCAGATATCAGATCCAATCTACCTTTCCCTCCCTTATCCGGATCCTCTATATCCATATTCTTTTCAATGATTATTCCAGAAACAGGGGAGAATAGTTCACTACAAGACTTGTATGATTCGATTTCCCCGAACGGCTCTCCAAATTTGACCTTCTTCCCTATCTCGGGTAGGACTATCCTTGTAACTTCACCCAGCTCCTCCGCCGCGTAAGATGTAATCCCTACTGTGACTATGTCACCGTCGACTTTAGCCCATTCATGGGTTTTGGTATAATAAAGATTATCTGGATATTTACCCAAGTAAGGTCGTGCCTAATTAACCTTAAACACTTTTAAATTTTCCATGAAATGTAAAAACAGATGGATAAGAATCTTACACCTCCTTCCCGTCTATACGTGGTTGTAGCCTGGAGTATAGTGCTTCCACTCGGGTGCTTATTCTATCAAACTTTGATATATCCAAACACTCTACCTCAAGAAGGTTCTGGGTTTGGATTCTTAAGCGTCATACCTTACTTTGTAGCGTTCGTGTTATTTATAGCTTCTGAGATCTTGATCAGAAGAATAACCCTAACCGAGAAGGATTTTGGCAAAATCTATAGTAAGGCTGAGAAGCTTATAATGCTTAACTCGTTCACAAGCCTTCTCTCGTTTCCTGCATCATGGATGTATAGGACCTGGCAGGTCTCGCTATCTATTATAATGCTCAGCCTAGCTGGAATCGTCTTTACTTGGACTAATGTAATGTTTAGGTCTAGAATCTCAAGATAGTACTTATATACCGTTGAAGTGCCAATACATCTTTCATCTCTAAAAGCTCGTGTGAAAGATTTTGAATAGTTATAGGAATAGTTGACAATGCTAAGTTTTAACGGTTAAATTTATTATTGAGAGAGCGTGTAAGATAGTGGGAGAAACCTATGGGTGCGTTGCCATGAGTAAGTCACCTGCCACACCACTAGCATTCCTTCATAGATCCAACGGTTCCCTAGTTAGGGTTAGGTTGAAAAGCGGCGCCGAATTCTCAGGAAGACTTGAAATTTGCGACGATCATATGAACCTTGTACTGGAGGATGTAAAGGAATGGGATGTGAAAACAGGCTCCGCGGTCAGGAGGTATGGTAAAATATTTATAAGAGGAAATAACGTCCTGTTCATAATGTTGAATCCCGAGGAGTAAGTCTGGAACGATTTGCTAAGATTGAAGTCTGGAACGGTTTGCTAAGATTGAGATAGACAGGTATAATAAGAAGAGAATTACCAGCAAGGACGCCGAGAACCAGATAACAGACACAAACCCCGTTTCATGTTGATGAGAATCCCATGCTTTGATTATTAGCTCGTCGACGCTTTTTAAGCCCTCTAAGGCATTTAAAGCCTCACTCCTGCCTTCTTCAAACCTATAACTTAAGAAATAAGTTTTAGCTTTTTCATAGTGACCCTTAACTATCTCTAACGCTTTGGTTACGTCAGTGAGGTGTCGGCCAGACACGCTCATGTTTATAAGACGCTCTATGTCATCCTCTCGAGTGGAAATTTCTCTACCTAGAACTTCGAGGTACGCGTTTGATATGAGTAAGATTGTGGTGTTCGACTTCTCGATGGCCATTATAGCATACATGAAAGTTTCATTATCCCTTTCATTAAACAAGGACTCAGCCTTTTCATAATAATTAAAGGCATCTCTGAGCTCCGGTGGGTACATTTCAACGAATCCATCCTTTATTCCTAGGTTGGTTGCTTTCTCAGCCTCTCTAAGCCTTCTATCAGCCGCTTCTAATATTTTACTGGCTTCTTCAGCATCAAAATATATGGGTCTTGCTTTCACCGTGATGTTAAAAAGAATGTGCTCACGGTAAAAACCGTAATCTATCGTAAAACGCAGCGTATAGTTACCCGGCGATTCAGCTATAGGAATTTTAACCGCTGCCTCAATAAGTTTTGTCATACCAATATTCATCGAGATATTTGTACCCCAAAGAGATGTAGCGTCGAGTTCAACGTTCACTTTAAGCTCAGCATTTGGAACCTTTCTATTAAAAATAGTGATATTAAATCCTATAAAATCTCCAGGTAACACTACAGTATTATTGGCTACGATTTTAACCTCTAAAGCCCCCTCTATGTTTGCAATGTAAACTCTAACCCCAGGTGTTAAAACCCTTTCCACTCCAGTACTTCCCGGTTTTCTATAGTCGATAAATCCGTGAACATTATATGTACCCGGACGTATGTCAGCTGGAATACTCAGTTTTACGGATATACTCTCTATATCTTTAGCATGCATATAGATATTTACTGTTTTTTCCTGTATACCCCATGGTAAAATCAAACCAGCTCTAAGAATCAAGGCTGAAAAGTTCCCTGGATTTCTGACTACAAGATTCGCAGTATATATTCCCCTAGTAAAGAGCATAGAGTCTATTTCAAGCTCAACAGTTAGTTCAGGAGAACCTAGTGCGAATCCTATAACCTGCGCTACTAGTACCATGGCTATAAGCATGGAATAAGCTTTCATTCACGCATTCAAGAGTTACCCAATACTTAAAAAAGCAGGCTTCAATACATATTATCAGGTGTGCGAGAGTATTTGATACAACCTATTGTCGAGGAACCTATAATTGGTGTAGATGTAAGGCCCTTTTCTTCGCCCTATTCTAAAAAGAGGGCTAAGTACTCCGTTGCAGTGTTAAGTCACGGGGAAATCGTATACTCGAGTCATTCTGTCTCCCTTCATGATATCAAATCCCTTATTAATGAGTACCATGCTAAGACATTGGCGGTAGATAACATTAAAGAGTTGTTTAAGAGGAAATCTGAACTTTATAAGTTCATAGAAAGCCTGCCTGCTGATTTAACGTTAATTCAAGTGACAGGATCCCCGATACACGGTTTTAAATCTGTTAAGTCTCTGGCCAAGGAGGCAGGGATCATAGCTAAAGTAGATTCCTCCAGGGGAGAGGCGGAGGTGATCGCTAGACTCGCATCCTTAGGATACGGATGTAAGATTATACTTCACGAGAATGAAGCCAAAATTATAATAGCAAAATCGTCGAGTGTCAAAAAAGGAGGATCCGGCAGCGACAGGTGGAGAAGGCTTTCTGAGTCTCTAATATTAGAGGAGTCTAGGGTTATTGAGGAAAGGTTAAAGTCTGTAGGAATAGACTACGATCTTTATACAGTTTCAGGGGAAGGAGGGCTTTCGAAAGCCGAATTCATTGTTTACTCGGGCAGGAAAGGCTTGTCAAGAATAGTTAGACCCTACATTGGTTCAAATATTAAAGTAGTAGTGGAGCCTATTAGAAAGAAGAGTATAGGGTATATAAAGATAGGAGATGTAGAACCCCGGGTTAACAGAAAACCTATAATGGTCAGCATTGATCCCGGTATGAGTACAGGTATATGCATATTTGACATGTTTGGAAACCTGCTCTTGCTTAAAACTCTCAGAAAACCTACAAGGTCGATGTTGATAGAGGAAATATCTAAATATGGAATACCAACTATAATTACCTGTGATAAGAGCCCGGTGCCAAAGTCTATAGTTAAAATCGCCAAGATCTTTGGCGCTAAGATTCATAAGATGGAAACGCTTACTTTAGAAGAGAAAAGGCAGCTTCTCCAGAAGTATAATATCAAGGTGGAGACCTCTCATGAGAGAGACGCGTTTGCCGCCATGGTTAAAACTTATAATTCATATCTAAACTTATGGAGAAAGGCAGAATCTCATGCTAAGGAATCTGGTTTAAACATGCCTTCTGATAAGCTTAGAGCACTAGTATCTGAGGGGGTACCGATCTCAGAAGCCATTAAACTGATAAAATCCGAGGTTCCTCGTAAGAAAGCGGAGCAGCGTAGACCGGTTGTTCCAGGAACAAGTGATTTGAAAGGGGAAATTGAACGGCTTAAGAGTAAGCTCATTGAGAAGGAACAGGAAATATCAAAGCTTAGAGAAGAGGTATCAACCTATAAGAGAGAAATCAAGGATTTGCGTGCCGTCTTAGACTCCATCCATGATAAAACGCTAATTAAGATAAAACGTGATCGAGCCATAAAGTTAAGAGACGAAAGAATACGATACTTAGAAAATGAGATAGCCAGATTAAGGAGGAGGATGAGAGAGCTTGAGATAGAATTAGAAATGGAAAGAAGAAGAAACAAGGTGGAAGAATTCTATCAGCTTGAAAGGGCTGAAGTTATAGATAAACTTTCGAAAAACATAGTTGAGGAAGCCATTACTAAAAAGAGAATTAAGCCCGGTTCGATATTAGTTGTCAAAGATGCTTCCGGAGCTGGCAGGGTTGCAGCAGAGAAAATATCAAAGCTTTCGCCTTCCGCTATAATAGTTTTGGGGAATCTCCCACCTGAGCCGGCTTTATCCGTTTTTAAATGCTTCAAAATCCCTGTTATACCCGCATCTGAGGTTAAAATAAAAATCTTAGGCGACATCGCCATTTTCAACCCTGAAGACGTCGAAAAGGTCAAAAAAAGGTTCCTCCCTAAGATAGACGGGCAGCCACGGTTTTCAGAGGATGTAGTAAGAAAGTTGATAGTAGAGTATAGAAAGAAACTTATAAGTCAAGAATCTTAAGCATGTAATACTTCCACCTTTTGTATCCAAGCTTCCTATAGTATTCTCTAACGCCTATCCCAGAAATAACATATATCTTTGAGATCCCATGCTCCAAAGCAGTTTCTTCGGCCTTTTCCATAAGCCTTTTTCCAAGCCCTCTATGTTGAACTCCGTAGGAAAACGTGTCCCTACCAACCGGGACAAGCGGCCCGTAAACATGTAATTCCCTCACTATCGCGGCATCCTGCAGAGGTTCGGGTGCATCGGGGGATGTGATTCTAAGCCTTAAAAAGGCTAATAACACATCTTTTCTTATGTCTTCAAAGCTAAGGAAGAATTCCGTCCCACCTGAAGCTTTATACTTAAGAGTCTTAAACGTCGGCTTCAGATCGGATATTATCCCTCCTTTGAGGAGATATCTACCTACTTCGCGGCATCTTATGCATCTGCATTTCAGACCTAACTCCTTCATCTTCCATTGAACTAGTTCCCTCAGGTTTCCCTTTCTAACCCCCGCAGCTATCCTTCCCGACGGTATATCCCTCTGTATTCGATATATTCTAACGTAGGGGGGTACAATAGACTTTACTTTAGCTAGAAGTTCTATTATCTCTTCAAGTGTATATGGGATAAACTCTTTCTTCAAATACATGTTGTAGAGTTCTGTATTTTCAAGTACGAGAGTTGGGTATATTTTTAACCCGTCAGGTTTAAATCTTTCATCTTCGAAGAGCCTTTTAAAAGAGTCGAAGTCGCGCTGTAGGCTGGAACCCGGTAGATTTGGCATCATGTGAGCCGTTACTTTAAATCCGTAATCTTTTAGCACCCTAAATGCCTTTTCAATATCCTCAACACCATGCTCTCTATTTACAAATGCTAAGATATCGTTAAATAAGCTTTGAACCCCTACTTCAACCCTTGTCGTCCCATAGCTTAACATTAAAATACAGGTCCTATCATCGACCGTGTCAGGACGTAGCTCAACCGTTATACCTGTGTTTCTTCTCCTAGACCTTTCAGCCTCGTAAATTGCATGCTGTAAATTCCAGGATTCGCAACCTGTTATTGCGTCTAGGCATCTTTTTACAAACCATTTCTGGTATTCAGGCGGCATAGCTGGGAACGTTCCACCCTGAATTATTATTTCCACCTTTGAGGTGCTGTGGCCTATGGACTCCAGCTGTTTGAGCCTCGCCCTAACCTGCCTATATGGGTCGAACGAATGCTGGATAGCACGCATTCCAGCCGGCTCCATGCCAGTATAAGATTGCGGTGTGGGCCCCCAACTGTACTCAGGCCCGCCTGGGCAGTAGATGCATGGCTTACTTTTCGGACATGGCCATGGAACACTCATAACTGAAAATACAGCTATCCCTGAGTATGTTCTAACAGCTTTAAGCTTTAAGAGGTTTAAGATCCTTTCGCTTTTGTCACTGATAACCTCTAGGATCTCGCTATTCTTTGGTAGGCTTTTGAGTCTATATTTTTTAGATACCCTCACCTTAACTCTTTCTAACTCTTTCTTGCTCTTCACTTCACCAGATAATATTGCCTTTGCAATCTCTATGCACGCCTTTCTCCTGTTATTCATCACTTCTAGTTTTAACTATGACAGACCTTTTAAATGAATCAAGACTATTACTATGTTAGGTGTCGATATGCCTGGTACTCATGGTGCACTCACAAAGGCAGGTAGAGTTAGACAGCTCACTCCGAAGGTTGAGGCAAGACCTAGAGAGAAGAAGCCCCCAAGACTTAGGCTCAGAAGGAGGTACAGGAGGCTCCTTGCGAGCCAGTCGCAGTCAGCGAGAAGGTAGGTTAGGACTTGAAATCTTGCTATCTCATAAATACGCCTTTTGCAATTTTAGTCTTGGATGATGATGGGAAACCATTCTCCAAATTCATATATGAGCACTTTCCCGATTCGTATATAAAAATCGAATCAGGTAAAGATTCGAAAGAGGCCAAACTCCTTATAGACTTCTTGAAAGAGCAGGGGATCAAGAAAGTATCAACTAACGATCCATTCTTGCAAGCTCTTCTATTAGAGAACGGAATAAAATGTGTGCTGGAGCCTGGAAGTAAACCGGCGAGAACTGTTAGAAGAAACCTCGCTGGCTACCTTCGAAAAGTCGGATTAAAAGTTGAGAGGCTTGATGAGAGGATAATAGAGGCTAGCATCGCCCTAACTAGACGTAACATATCCGAAAGCTTTAGTGATAAATCTAACTATGTAATTCAACTGGTTAACTACCTAGAGATCATCGAAAAATCCCTAAATAATCTTGCAATGGGTCTCAGAGCTTGCTATTCACTTCACTTTCCCGAGCTAGACGATCTTCTTGAAGAACACCAGTTGTACATGAAGGGGGTTCTAAGTGTTGGCATCCGTAGCGATGTGAAGCTTAAGCGACTTGTGGAGTATGGCATAGATCGTAAAAAAGCCGAAAGAATACTGAAGGTTGCTAGATCATCTGTTGGGGGAGATTTTGAGCCGCATCATCTTGAACCGCTTATCCATTTGGCTGAGGCATGGCTTAAACTTAATGAAGCCACGTTGTCATTAGAGAGGACTATAATTAAAATCATGAAGGAGATCGCTCCCAATCTCTGCTCGATAATCAATCCACTAGTAGCAGCAAAACTACTATCCGAAGCGGGTGGTCTCAGCAAACTTGCTTCAATGCCCTCCAGCACGATCCAGGTTCTGGGCGCCCAAAAAGCCCTCTTTGCCCATCTAAGAGGGAAGGGGCCCCCGCCTAAGCACGGTGTCATATTCCAAGTTAGGGAGATAAGAACGTCCCCTAAGAGGTTGAGAGGAAAGGTTGCACGGATGTTTGCAAGCAAAATTGCAATAGCAGCTAGAGTAGACTACTTCGGAGGAGAATACATTGGGGACAAGCTTAAAATGGAGATAGAGAAGAGGCTCGCAGATCTTCAGGGTGTTAGTAATGCTTAAACCAGACTCTCAAATTAAGGGTTTATACTGGTATCGGGGTAGAAGAGAGAAAGTCCCAGCAACGAAAAACCTGGTTCCAGGCTTTAAATCGTACGATGAGAGGATAATCAAGGTTAAAGGGGTGGAATACCGTATATGGAATCCTTTCAGATCTAAACCCGCTGCTGCCCTCATGAAAGGATTCAGGAATTTCCCGATAAAAGAGGGGATGACCATTCTCTACCTAGGGATAGCCTCAGGTACCACAGCCTCCCACTTCAGCGATATTATTGGAAAGAGAGGACTTATATATGGGGTTGACGTTTCAGCTGTAGAGCTCAAAGATTTGTTAAAGGTTGCAACCGTTAGAGGAAATATCGCTCCAATATTAGCCGATGCTTCAAAGCCAGAACTGTATTCCTCTATCGTTCAAGAAGTAGACTTTGTCTATTGCGATATAGCTCAGCCGAATCAAACGGAAATATTCCTTAAAAATGTGGAGTTATACCTAAAAGAAAGGGGGTTCGCGGCGATAGCTATCAAGGCAAGTAGTATTGATGCCACAGCAAAACCGTCGATTGTTTTCAAGGGAGAAAAAAGGAAAATATCCAGACTGATGTCAATAGTTGAAGAAACAAATCTGGATCCATACGCCAAAAAACATAGGCTCATACTTTCTCGTTTACAGTAAAGTCTAGTAGTGTCTTTTGAACTGAAAACAGTTTCTTTATAGTTAGCCAACTATTCCTTATGATGGGAATAGATCCACTACCATGTTTTCTAATAAATGCGATGGTTTTAGGATCGGAGGGGTAGCCAGTCCCAAAATCTCCAAACCTCTTTTTTAACCCTTCTACTAAACTATCTCTAATAGTCTTTGCAATAATTGAGGCGCACGCTACTGTTACAAATTTTCTGTCTGCATAGTTAAAAGCAAGGACACGGCCTCCAACTCTTTCAGACAGGAAGCTAACTACCTTAGCGCAGTCTCTAAGAGGTGAGT
This sequence comes from Thermoproteota archaeon, assembly GCA_027491935.1. GTDB lineage: Archaea > Korarchaeota > Korarchaeia > Korarchaeales > JAOZGB01 > JAOZGB01. The sequence goes on from JAOZGB010000008.1 coordinate 18,459, forward strand.
CTATTATAGCTACGTCGTATTTAACCTTGTTAAGAAGCTCGGCCATCACCTCAAGCTCCAACCTGTTAAGCTTATGCCTATAAACTGCTTTATCGATAGTTTTAGCATCTACAACTTTATACTCTATTTGGCGTGCATATCCTCTTATATCGTTTGCTATTTTAAATCTTAAGTCAAAGTTCAATAGTTTGGAATCCTTTACACCGAGACCAACAAGCTTTGGTATGTGCCTTCCTCTTACAGATACGCATGCGACAATCAAGGGCCCTATAACAGCCCCTCTTCCGGCCTCGTCTACTCCTGCTATAATCATAGCATCCCAACCAGTTTTAGAATTTTAATCGCTAACTTATCCCTGTTCTCTTCCAAAACATTAAAAACTATCACGTCACTTCTCTCTTTCACACTTAGTATAAATGGGTCGCGGGTTCTCATTGGTATTGTAGCTATTACGTCTTTGTTAGAGTTTAATGCCATTTTAACAACGTCCCTGAAACTCTTGCTTAAACATTCCATTTTGCCTATTTCATCTATTATGATGATATCACAGCAGTCTATTGCTCTTCTAATGGCCTCAACGCCAACTGACTCGAGAACTCCGAGATCAACTCCATATTTTGAAACTTTCATTCTAGAATTTATGTCTATAGATGCAAGGATTTTTTCATCTCCTGTGTAAATATCTACTATTTTAAAGCCATATCTTCTTCCTCCAATTAAAATCTGGGGAGTCAGGATTCCTCCGACTTTAAAGCCGCTTTTTCTTATCTTATCTATAATCCTTCTAATGACTGTAGATTTTCCCGACCTTGGCGGACCTGTGACTACAACATTTACCTTCACAATAATTAGAGATAAAAGGTAAAATATCACTTTTCTCAGATAGCATGGTTGAACTACTACTCTCTTCAGAAGGTAAGGTAAAATTGTATATACCTAAGGCAGATTACAAACGGCTTATGTCTGGAGACCTCATGAATCTACCGGTTTTCTATAACCCTCATATGGAGTCTAATAGGGATCTAACGATCGCATTTCTTAAAGCAGCCTCCAGGGTTATTGGAGAAGTCCGAATGCTTGACTTATTGGCAGCTACAGGGGTTAGAGGTATCAGAGCAGCTATAGAGGTGCCTGTACCTACGGTTCTATTTAATGATCTAAATTCTGAAGCCTGCAAGGTTATAAGATTAAATATAGCGTTAAACGAAATATCCAGCACCTCAACAGTTTTTAACATGGATGCTTCAACGCTACCTTACTATCTTTGTAAGTCGAAAACCAGGGTTAACTACATAGATATAGATCCATTTGGTTCTCCAGCCCCCTTTGTTGAGCCATCTATTAAATTATTGTCCGAGCTTAAAAGAAGCATACTAGGAGTTACAGCTACAGATCTAACAGTACTCTTTGGTAGATATCCAGAAAAATGTTATAGGATTTACGGTTCCTGGTCCCACCAGGTAGAATACTCTAAGGAAGTGGGGTTAAGAATACTGTTGGGTTATATAGCTAGAATAGCCGCTTCCCACGGGTTAAAGACCGAGGTTCCCATAGCATTATACCATAAACATTATCTAAGGGCCTTCATCATCCTAACCAGGTCCACCAGAGACGCGGTTAAATGGTTAATCGAAAATATAGGTTACATACTTCATTGTCCGAAGTGCGAGTGGCGTAATGCATGGAAATTGGATGAGAATATCCCGGCAAGCTGTGAGAGATGCGGAGATAGGATCATCAGACTTGGCCCTATGTGGATAGGAAAATACAAAGACTTGGATATCGTTCGAAGGACGATTATAAACATTAGAACTAAGGACAAGGTTCTTCTTAAAAGACTCGAAATACTATTTGACGAGGTCAATGATACCCCCTGGTTTTACGATCTTGATAGGGTCTCGAAAAAGCTGGGAATCGCTTCAATCAGAGTGAGTAAGCTAATATCAAGCCTTAGAGCGCATGGGTACCCGGCTTCCAGGAGCCATATCTCGTTTAAATCCGTAAAAACTCCGGCAAGTATGAAGTTCGTTGAGTCTCTAGCAAAACTCATATAAAAGATACCTCGTAAGACTGTTGCACTTGTATATCTCTCCTTTCTGTAGACAATTGGCCAGGGTTTTACACCTGAAGCATGGTATTTGGCTAAGAATAGAATAGTTATACTTTTTCTTTCTGAGGTTTCCGGCAGTAGTTTTAGAAAAGCCCTCCAATTCTATGATGATGTAAGTCAATATTTAGTTTTAATTTTACCGTTTTCTATGTATACGGGTTTATTAATATAGGAACTTGCTTTTTCGAGCTGGATAAGTATTTTTGCCGTAACATAAGGACTTGAAACCGGACCTATGACATCTCTAATTATACCGATAAGCTTACCATCCTTTGTGTAAATATTCCTATTAATCACGTTTGGGAATTTTGCTATACGAGTATTTTTAACCTCTATTAGGAAGCCCCTCTCATTTGTTATACCAACTATCGCTCCGAATCTTCTCATTTCTTCCCGCCCCTGATGATTTGAAGCTTTTTGGCTACTTCCTTTATAACCTGGGTCTTTTTTAGCGTGGTGCTAACTACTACCCTCCCTTCTCTCTCAAACCATCTAGCAGGGTGGTGCTTATCCTTCTCAACCGTACAATCCAATCCTAAAGCCCTGACAGCTCTATATATTTCATCTACTGTGGGATTCTTTACAGCTCGGCTTTTGCTAACGCGTCTCCCCCTACTTCTGGGACATTTGGAGTTAAAGTAGATCGGGTATAAGATGATGCTTTTCTTCTTCAAGTTCTTAGCCTTCTAATAGAACTGCGTTAATAACGCCGTCCTGCCCTGGTCTGGATGTGACGATTGCTTTTCCTATTTCTGTTTCTATTATAGCTCCCTTAGTTATTATTCCCAGTCTTTTGAAGTCTCTGTTCGCCTGGTTCTCCAAAACTCTCAGTATTTTAGCCTTTTTTGTTGTTCCGGCTTTTTTATCTGTTACATTCGCGTACTCTGCTAGTAAAACCGCTAGCTTGTAATTTCCTCCCATAACCCGTTTTTTCTTAACTTTTAACTCGCCTACCTTTGTCCCGGCTGAAGGGCGGCCTACTTCCCTTCGTCTTTTCTTTCTAGACTTTTTTATTTTGGCTCCTGAAGGCCTTCGGCCCTTTGGCATTACCTTACCATGGTAGCTCATATGTATCAGACTCATTAATAGTTGTTTATAAATAAAATGGTTAGGGGTTGGAATTTTTAGTCGAACGAGCTGGGTGGTGAAAACTCTTCTCCGCCCTCTTCTCCTTCTTTGCCTTTCGGCTTCTCATATCTCTTTGCGGCTATTATATCATCTGTCTTTATTAGCATTATCGCAGTCTCCGTGGCAGCTTCGATAGCATGTCTTGTTGCCCTAAGCGTTTCGAGTACGCCTAGCTTTTTCATGTCGTCTATTCCTCCGGTTAGAACGTTGACACCGTAGCTTGTATTTCCCTTTGAATGTTCAGCCCTAAGGTCCATCAATATTTCGATGGTGTCTAAGCCTGCGTTCTCGGCAAGAGCTACAGGTATCCCTTCTAAAGCTTCAGCGTAGGCTTCTATAGCTCTTTGCTCTTTACCTCCGACACTTTTAGCGTACTCCTTTAGTTTCATCGCAAGTTCTACTTCGACTGCTCCTCCCCCATATACTGCTTTATTCTCCTCTAAAATGTTCCTTATAACGCATAACGCGTCATGAATGCTTCTTTCCGCTTCGTCTACTATCATTTCAGCTCCCGCTCTCAATATTATAGTGACAGCCTTTGGATTTTTACATTGTTCAACGAAGATCATCTTATCTTCTCCTATTTTTCTCTCCTCGACAAGCCCAGCATAGCCTAGGTCATCACTTGTGAGGTCCTCTATATTTGTTATAATCCTTGCTCCAGTCGCCCTTTGTAACTTATCCATGTCTTTCTCACTTATCCTCCTGGCAGACAGTATTCCTTTCTTAGCAAGGAAGTGTTGCGCTATTTCGTCGATTCCTTTCTGGCAGAATACTACGTTAGCGCCTGTGCTTGCAATCTTGTCTACCATTTCCTGTAGAAGTTTCGTTTCCTCCTCCATGAACATCTTTATCTGGCTTGGGTCTGTTATTCTAACTTCAGCGCTGTACTCGGTTTTCTCTATCTCAAGTGGAGTGTTGAGTAGAGCAATTTTGGCGTCAACGATTCTTTTTGGCATTCCACTGTGTACTACTTCCTTGTCTAGAACTATCCCGTTAATAAGCTGAGATTCAGCCAAGCTTTTTCCTTGCTTCTTCACTATCTTAACCCTGTCAATATCGACCTTTATCTTGCCGTTAACTTCTTCCATCACTTGTTTTGCAGCCTTAATGACAAGCTCCGCAAGATAGTCTGATTCTTCATGTATCATCTTGCTCTGCATTGCGGTTATAGCTATTTTCTTAAGTGTTTCATGGTCTTCTCTGTCTATCTCAAATGCAATTTCATTTATCGCTTCCTTAACCTTATCTAGAGCTTTTTTATACCCGTCTACGATTATGCTTGGGTGCATCCCCTGCTCTAACAGTTCTTCAGCCCTGCTTATTATCTCACCCGCGATTACAACTGCGGTTGTCGTTCCATCGCCCGCATCATGATCCTGGGCCTTGGCGAGATCAACCATTAGCTTTGCGGCTGGGTGTTGAACGTCCATTTCGTCAAGTATCGTAGCCCCATCATTTGAGATGGTAATGTCTCCCAGCTGGTCAATTATCATTTTATCCATTCCCTTAGGTCCAAGCGTGCTTCTCACGGCATCTGCAACTGCCTTAGCGGCCATAAAGTTTATCCTCCTAGCTTCCTCACCTCTAGTTCTGCTTGTCCCTTCTTTCAGAATAAGGACTGGCTGTCCTCCAATTGTCGCAAGAGTCATTTGATATCACCTCTTTAAACTTCTACCTCCACTATAGATATTATAGTAAGGGTTGCCTAAAAAATTAAATGTTTCTAATAGACCTCAGATATGGTGAATAGCATTGATAAAGCTTGGTGTGGTAGGATACGGGACTATAGGAAGAAGAATAGCGGAAGCAATAGCTGTCCAGCCAGATATGGAGCTTATAGGTGTAGTAAAGCGGACTCCTGACTACAAGGCGCTTATTGCTGCTAGTCGTAACATAGATCTTTATGCTTTGGACGAAGCATCTTACGAGCTATTTCAGGAGAGAGGGGTTCCCTGTAGGGGGGTATTAGACGATCTACTTGAAAATATAGACATGGTCATAGACTCTTCTCCTGCAGGAATGGGGGCGAAGAACAAGGCAAAATATGAAAATTACGGTCTTAAAATGGTGTTTCAAGGTGGTGAAGATAGTAGTGTAGCCGAGATATCTTTTGTCTCAGAGTGTAGTTATGAGAAGGCTTACGGTAAAAACGCTATCAGAGTTGTATCATGCAACACAACAGGACTTTCAAGATTAATCAACTGCTTAGATGATGCGTTTAAAGTCAAACAGGTTTTTGCTGTATTAGTTAGGAGGTCGGCTGACCCCGAAGAAACAGGGAAGGGACCCATCGACGCAATCATTCCTGCCATTAAGATTCCATCGCATCACGCTCATGATGTTAATACAGTCTTAGATGTGCCAATTGTTACCATGGCGGTAAAAGTACCGGTTACACACATGCATGTGCATGCATTAGAAGTAAAGCTCGGCAGTAAAGCCACGAGAGAAGACGTAATAGACGTGTTAGAAGAAGCTTCAAGGATTATATTGATTGACTTAGAAGATGGTTTGTCCTCTACAGGTAGGCTGTTCGATTATGCAAGGCTAAAGGGTAGACCGATGGGAAACATCTATGAATTGATGGTATGGAGAGATTCTATAAAAATTGATGGGAACAAACTCTACTTGTTCCAAGCGGTTCACCAAGAGGCGATTGTAATACCGGACAATATAGATGCTGTTAGATCCGCGATGAAACTGGGCTCAAAGGCCGAATCCATACGAATAACCAACGCCACGCTTGGGATTACTGGACGGGCATTTTGAGGATAACCTTTAAATTCAACACTTAATTTCTTTAACTTCCAGCTACATAATATAAAGTGTTAGAAATGCCCCGAAGAGGATCAATGGCATATAGACCTAGGAAAAGAGCCTCCACAGAAGTAGCGAAGTTTAGGTCTTACCCATCTATAGATGAGCCTATAATGCTCGGTGCATTTCCGGGGTACAAGTGCGGAATGATCCATGTTATGATGGTGGATGATCACCCTAATAGGCCTACATATCAGCAGGAAATATTTATGCCGTGCACCGTTATAGAAGCTCCAGAAATCACGGTTTTCGGGGTAATACCGTATTTAGAGACGCCTTACGGTCTTAAACCTATTACAACGATATATAGGATCCCGGCCGCGGGTGAGAAAGAGGCTAAAAGCCGTATGGATCTTAGCAGGGCCTTGCAGATACCCAAAACTCCTATAAAAGATGGGTGGATAACAAACTTGGATGAGAAAATGAGAATAGTTGACAAAAACGTTGAAAGAATAACTGAGGTTAGACTATTGGTTCATACAAATCCCAGGTTTGCTTCGGTACCGAAGAAGAAGCCTGAAATACTTGAGATACCTGTTCTTGGAGCTGCATCTCCTGAAGAAAAGCTGAAATTTGCTTTAAGTAAGCTAGGTAGCAATATAAGCCCTCTTGACGTGTTTGAACCTGGAATGTTTGTAGATGTGACAGCTGTTACAAAGGGTAAGGGATTCCAGGGTGCTATCAAAAGGTTTGGTGTCAAGCTACTCCCTCATAAAGCGGGTAAGAAGAGGCGTGGAGTTGCAAGTATGGGCTCGTGGCATCCGCCATATGTTAGATGGACTGTTCCTCAACCTGGCCAGATGGGATATCATAAGAGAACCGAGTACAATAAGAGAATCCTTAAATTAGGTGCAAATCCCGCAGAGGTAAACCCCAAATCCGGGTTTAAATCGTATGGTCTTGTTAGGACAAACTATATTCTGCTATCAGGCTCTATACCTGGGCCTCCTAAGAGATTCGTCCTTTTAAGGCCGGCTATACGGCCTCCCAGATGGTGGGTTAAGCTCAAGCGGGCGGGTTCCAAGTCTGGAGACGATAAGAAGACCAAAAGTGGTGGTACAGGCAAGATTGTATCTCCCAAGATCACGTTTATCTCGTCTCAGACAGCCGAAATATCTGGCGAGAGATCTATCGTAGAGAAGGCAAAGGTGAAATAATATGGTTGAGCGTCCCATTTTCGATTTGGAGGGGGAAGTTGTAGGGAAAATAGAACTCCCCCCAGTATTTAGTAAGCCTGTCAGATTTGACCTCATTAGGAGAGCCTATCTTTCCACCCTCGCATCCAGTAGGCAGCCTAAGGGTACAGATCCGAATGCCGGTAAGAGAACCTCAGCAAGATCTTGGGGGGTCGGTAGAGGATTAGCAAGAGTACCAAGAATTAGAGGTGAACACCATCCAACAGTAGGTAGGGGGGCATTCGCCCCAGGAACAGTTGGTGGTAGGGCCGCCCACCCCCCCAGGGTTGATAAAAGGTTAGATGAGAAGATAAATAAAAAGGAGAGAAAGCTTGCCATAATTTCGGCCATTTCGGCGACAGGGGACAAGGAGCTAGTTAAATCTAGAGGACATAGGGTTCCTGAGGGGTTAGAAACACCACTAATCGTATCCAAAGAAATAGAATCATTGTCGAAAACAAATCAGGTTAAAAAGCTACTAGACAAACTCGGCCTATCTAAAGAACTAAAAAGGTGCAAAGATAGATGGGGTAAGATAAGAGCTGGAAGGGGAAAAATGCGTGGAAGGAAAAGACAGAGGGCGAAAGGCCCATTAATAATAGTTTCAGAAGATGGAGGCATCGTCAAAGCTGCTAGGAATATTCCCGGGGTGGATGTGAAGATTGTAGACCTAATATCTGTCAAAGATCTTTGTCCAGGCGGTGTTCCAGGCAGGCTAACGATCTGGTCTGAAACAGCTGTCCAGAAGGTTGGTGATAAGTTTGTTTGACCCATTCAAAGTTATTAAAAAACCGGTAACGTCCGAAAAAGCCATCAACATGATAGAGAGGGAAAACAAGCTAACATTCATCGTAGATAGGAGGTCAAATAAGAAGGAGATCAAAATGGCTTTTGAAAAGCTTTTCGAGGAGCCTGTTCAAAAAGTTAATACGCTCATAACCCCAAGAGGAGAGAAGAAGGCTATAATAAAATTGAAAAGGGATGGCGCAGCATTAGATATTGCAGTAAAACTCGGAATAATATGAGGTTTTCAAAATGGGAAAGAGGCTTATAGTCCAACGCAGAGGACGAGGAACCCATACCTTCAAGTCATGGGACCATTTAAAGGTTGGCCCGGCTAAATATCCCCCCAGAGATAAGATCGGTGATGCAGTAGTTAAAGGTGTAATCGAAGAGTTCATCCATGAGCCTGGACGGGGGACCCCGCTTGCAAGAGTAAAATTGGAAAACGGGGTTTCCTTTATTTATATCCCACCGCGCGGCGTATTCCTAGGTCAAGAGATAGAGATCGGGCCAAACGCAGAGCCATCAGTTGGTAATATACTCCCTGTCGGTAAGATTCCGGAAGGGACAATGATATGTAATGTGGAACTTAGAAGGGGTGACGGGGGGAAAATAGCTAGGAGAAGCGGAACATATGCAATAGTATTCTCACATGAGAAAGGTAAAACCCTACTGAGGCTTAGATCGAAGAAAGAAAAATGGATAAAAGACTCATGCTGGGCAACTGTCGGCCAAGTTGCTGGAGGAGGCAGGACAGAGTTGTACTTCGTTAAGGCCGGTATGAAGTATCATCTTGTTAAGAAGCAGTCTAAAAAGTGGCCTATAGTTAGAGGCGTGGCTATGAATCCTGTAAGCCATCCGCATGGAGGAGGATCCCATAATAGGCCTGGGAAACCGACTACAGTACCGAGATCAGCTCCCCCGGGTCAAAAGGTAGGTCACATAGCCGCACGGTGGGTAGGTAGAAAGAAGAAGAGGAGGCGTTAAAGCTTTAATAGAGCATGCGATATGAAATAGTTGATGGCAATGATGTCTCGAGAATTTAGATACAGAGGATTAACACTTGAAGAGCTGCAGCAACTACCTATGGATGAGCTTGTGGAGTTGCTACCATCAAGAGTAAGACGGACCCTAAAGAGGGGCCTTCACCCCGAAAATAGAAAGTTGTTAGAAAAGATTAGGAGAATAAAAAGGCTTGGAATAAAGAAAATAATAAGGACGCATAGGAGGGACATGATTATACTCCCAGAGATGGTTGGTATGGTGATAGCTGTGCATAATGGGAAAGACTGGGTAAATGTTGAAATAAAACCAGAAATGATAGGTCATTATCTTGGCGAGTTCGCCCCAACATGCAAAGTTGTAAAGCATAGTAGACCTGGGAAAGGCGCTACCAGATCAAGTAAGTGGCTGCCCCTCAAATAGGGTGCCGGGGTGGCAGAGTGGACTAATGCGCTGGCCTTGAGCTATAGAGAAAGCCAGTGCCCCTAACGGGGCTCGTGGGTTCGAATCCCACCCCCGGCGCCATTTCTTAGCAGAAGATCAGGCCGGATCTTCTCAAGCCTTTCCTCAATGTTCTTTAATACTGGTTTTCTCACGATCTCTTTCGGATCTTCGTATTCTAAGCCCCTCATGAAGCGGGAGTTTCAGCTAGATAGCATGTAGTTTGCGCAGGAAGGGGGGAGGGCTAATACGAACAATTAAGAGGTGTGGAAGAATTGTATATGAACAGATAATTTAAAGTCTCAGGATCTAGCCCATAGTTGAAGTAGGTACACTTTAAAACTGCTCGAATTGAAGGCTCGAATGGATGTATGGATCAATTCCCCAGGTTCCTAACTATTTTATGCATAGCTCTTGAGATGTAGTCTAATACTTCTATCAAGGGGCGAAATAGCTGTATAAAAATATGGATAGGAGGGCTATGGTAGTATTATGTTTACCTTGACATCTTCGGGTATTGCGATGCTCATTATTCTTCTCATTAACCTCTCATCAGGATTTGGTATGTCTATTATTCTCTTGTGAACCCTCAGTTCCCAGCGGTCCCATGTTTTACCCCCCTGGCCACATGGGGTTCTCCTCGTCGTTATTCTAAGCTTCTTTGTGGGTAGGGGTACGGGGCCTATTATTCTTGCTCCGCTTCGAGTGACTATTTCCTTTAGCTGCTTGCAGACTGTTTCCAGGCTCTTGTAATTCGTGCTTACCAGTTCTATTCGCAGTCCCCGCATCTCCCTGAACCTTTCTTACTTACTCTTCTTTTCGACCGGGACGACTTCTAGAACTATTCCAGCCCCTATAGTCATTCCCATGTCTCTTATGGCAAACCTGCCTAATGCTGGAAAGTCTTTAAACCTCTCAACTACTAGAGGCTTTATTGGTCTCATTTTTACAACTGCTGAATCCCCTGCCTTAAGGTACTTAGGATTCTTCTCTATTACCGCCCCAGTTTTAGGATCTCTTTTGTCCACAAATTCGTAGATTTCACATGCCATGGTTGCCGTATGTATGTGTATTACAGGGGTATACCCGGGGGCGATTGCTGTAGGGTGCTGCATGACGATTATTTGTGCTGTGAACTCTTTAGCCACGGTTGGAGAATTATCAGGGTATCCTACCACCATTCCTCTCTTTAGCTTTCTCTTCTCAATACCCTTTATGTTGAATCCTATATTGTCTCCAGGTACTGCTTGCTCAAGCCTCTCATGGTGCATTTCGATTGATTTTACTTCTGCTGTCTCGCCTATAGGTTCCACTATTATTTTTGTGTTAGGCTTTAGCACGCCGCTCTCAACTCTGCCGACAGGTACGACTCCTACTCCCGTTATCGTGTAAACATCTTGGATTGGTATTCTTAGAGGCTTATCTACAGGCTTCGGCGGAGGCTGGAGCTTGTCGAGCAACTCATATATGGTTGGGCCCTTGTACCAAGGCATGTTCTCGCTCTTTTTCACCACATTGTCTCCTTCCCACCCTGATGTTGGGACGAAGGGTATTTTGCTCACATCGTATCCTACTTTTTTGAGTAGGTTTGAAACTTCGGCCTTGAGTTCCTCGAATCTGTCTTGGCTATACTTTACGGTTTCCTCGTCCATTTTGTTAATTGCTACTATCAGTTGGTTGATGCCCAGAGTTCTTATAAGGAATATGTGCTCCCGTGTCTGCTGCTGTACACCCTCACCCGCTTTTGCTGAGACTACGAGGAGAGCCGCGTCAGCTTGGCTTGCCCCTGTAATCATGTTCTTAATGAAGTCTACATGGCCAGGCGCATCGATTATTGTGATGTATTTGTGGGGTGTCTCTATCTTTGTTGTAAAGATGTCTATTGTTAATCCTCTTTCTCTCTCTTCTTTTAACTTATCTACCAGCCATGCGAATTTCATAGTTCCTGCTTCTTCGTCACTTGGCAGCTCCTTAACCAAGCCTAAATCGTAGAATAGCCTACCTAGGATTGTGGACTTTCCATGGTCTACATGCCCTACGAAAACCAGGTTTAGATGTTCTTTTTCAGGCATTTCTCTCCCTCATATCAAGCTTAGAATAGAAAGTATCTTTGTCAAATTTTAACTTTATCTTCGACATGACGATTTCACATGTGGGGGCGATCTGCTCATATTCCGACAGAATGTATATTCCCTCATTGCGTTTAGAATAATTTTCTAGAAGGATAGTTTATCTGTTAGTTTAGCATCGAACATTTGTTACTCTTAGTTAAGAGTTTTGTATTCCACTATTGATTTATCTAGAACTTGCTGCTATCCTTTCTATCTCTTCTTTCTTTTTAATGGCGTAGCTTTTATTTCTGTCATAATTTGCTGCCGCTATTATTTCCTCGGCTAGACACTCATCAAGCCTTCTAACAGATCTGTAGGATTTCATAGCTGCTCCTTGCGCAATGTATCTGATTGCCAGGTCCACCATTCTTGTGGGTGACACATCCACTGAATGTAAGTATGCTACCCCCCCATATATGATTCTGGTTGTTTCTTCCCTAATTGCAGCGTTCTGAATAGCCTCAACTAGAACCTGAACAGGGTTTTTCCCGGTCTTTAAATGCATTATTTCCAGGGCACGTTCCACAACTTTTAGTGCTCTAACCTTCTTGCCGGCGTTTTTGCTATTAACTCTTGACTTTTTCACGCCATAATTCAACGGTTGTCCCATTAATCTATTGGCAAGCCTTTCAACGATAGGAACCCTGTGTTTTCCGAAACGTTTATGTTCATGTCTTCCGGATGTATGAGGTAGAAATATGGGTTTAAGGTTTATCTTATCCTTTAAAGCAAGGTTTTTTACTTCTACTTCCTCTAAATCCCACTTTCCAAAAAGTTTTATACCCATGGGATCTACCTCTGTGGTTTCTCCTTCTTCCCTTCCAAAATTGCTTTGAGTGATACCCCGTTAACTTTTATAACTTGAAATCTAACCCCCGGTATGTCTCCATAGCTTCTTGCCCTAGAACCCCCTATACCAGCGATTATTACCTCGTCATGCACTTCAATATAGTTTAGGGCACCATCTCCCGGAGCAAATGCAATGACCTGTTCGCCGGTCTTGGCAAGTTGCACCTTAACGCATTTTCTTAGTCCAGAATGTGGTTGCCTAGCTTCGAGCCCGACTTTTTCAATTACTATTCCCCTTGCCTGAGGTGCTCTTCCCAGCGGATAGTACTTCCTGTGGAAGCCATATACTCTCCTCCTCCATCTAGCATCATGTCTCTTCTTCTTTTTCACTCTCTTCAGCAGTGGTCTAGCAGCGTACAGTCCTAGTGGAGACTTCTTGGCCATACAATAATACCTATTCTGCTGGCTTATCTATAAGCTTTATGTCGTCTATGTCATACCATCTTTTTGCTAGGTACCTAGCTCTGTTTATGTTTTTCCCACCCTTACCTATGGCTATTCCCTTGTCCTCTGCGACAACTGATACGAAGGCGATCTTTCTCCCTCCCTGATCCATAATCTTTATGTAGTTGACCCTTGCTGGTTGAAATAGCTTTCTAATGAAGGTTTCTGGGTGTCTTGAAAATTCGACAACTTCGACATCCTTACCAATTGCCTTCTTTAGTCTTTTTATCATTATTCCTCTTCTACCTATTGCTAGGCCTATCTGACCTTCAGCTACCAAGTATATTACCCTGTTGTTTTCGTCATCTATCCTACAATCTATTACAGTGCTTCCTGTGAGATCTTCAAATAATGAGATGTATTTTATCTCACGGGTTCCTAGGATTTTCTCCTTCATTTAAGTCACCTTCTGCGTATTTAAGTATAGATGAATCACCTTCATCGACAATAGCGAGCGCAGACACGAGAAACTTCTTCCCTACAGCCTTACCAAGTTCAAGCGCCCCTGCATCGTATCTTAAGATGGGAACATTGGTCAGCTTCGCAAATTTCTCTATCCTCTCTTTGTACTGTTCTGGGCAGTTATTGGCGAGTATTATTAATTTTGACCTTGTGGCTCGGCTTCCCAAATCCCTTATTACAGCCTTACATCCAAGTATCATTTTACCTGATTTTGAGCATATCTCTAATTCCTCATCTAGCCCCACTTTCAATCTCCCCCACATACCAGTATACGTTTACACCTCCTGTTCCTATTCGTGGCGGCTTTCCAACTATAACAGCGTCTAGAGGACTTTTAAGTTCTGTCCTTATACCTTGTCTTGAGGCATCAAGTATTACCTTCTTAGTAGTTTCGAAGGCCGCCCTTGCTAGAATATCCTTCTTATCTTTGAGGACGCCGTATCTGCCGACTTGTCTTATTTCTCCTGTAAAGCACATAAGATCCGCTATTAGAGATACGTGTCTCCTGTCTACCTCTAGTCCCTGGCCCTCTAACACTCCTAGAACTTCCTCTATAAGCAGGTTTCTAGCGGCTTCTATTCCGAGAACTTTTCTAACCTCATATATATCGTTACATGTCGTCTTAGTTGTATCTACCCCCTCTATTTCGAATACCTTCTGTAGATTTACACCTTCGGTTTCAATAATGTACTCGCCATCTTTGAATCTTACTCTAGCTTTCTTTATCCCTTTGATCCCTTTCACGTGTGTATCGAGTATTTTCCTCCGGAGTTCCCTAAGTTGTCTTATGAATCCCTCCTTTTGCAGTTTTACCTTAACCCGCCCATCTTCTACGGAAACTTTTCCAAGTTTACTTAGGAGTTTAGCTATGTTCTCCACCTTTACATTTGCCTTTTTAACCTTAGTCTTGTCCAGGACTATCGTTATTTCCCTTTCATAGTAGTCTGTTAGCGCCATTTTTGCGAGATCGCCTACCTTTATCTCGACCATGCTTCTAACTATTTTTTCAGCCTCTTCTCTTGATTTAGCTATCTTAGGCTTCAGATACACAGTCATTCTCGGTGTTTTCTGTTTTCTTCTTGCATCAAATAGCTCTATGAGTCTTGGTAGGCCGAGAGTGATGTTTAGCTCGGCTACTCCTGGTGTATGGAATGTCCTAAGTGTCATCTGGGTTGCCGGTTCAGCTACGCTTTCTGCAGCTATTATTCCAACTGGGTGGAGAGGTTGCACTATACACTGTTCTCTCGCCTTTAAACCTTTTTTTATAGCTATTTCCACTGCTTTTGATCCGGCTTTTAACTCTACTAAGTGTTTCGCGAGAGTTTTCGGCAAGCCAGCCTTTAACACCCTGTCTTCTATATCCTCTGGGGTGAGTGTCTGTTCGTCACCTGCCCCCTTAACAGAGTCTTCAGCTATCTTCTCGAAGTTAGCGTACTCTCCATGGAAGTATTTTGCTGGGTCTATGCCGTCATCCCCAAACTTAAACTGAATTATATTGCCTTCGGAGTCTCGCACAGTAAAGTCATAGTCAACCATACAGTCCTTCAAGGCATTAGCGAGTTTCCTGTAAGTGTAGCCGCTCTCAGCGGTTCTTAATCCTTTATCTACTAAGCTGTCTCTACCTGCCATCGCATGGAAGAGAAACTCCGCCGGTGTTAACCCTTTCACATAGCTGTTCTTAACGTATCCTTTAGAGAAGACTTCGTCTTCCCCTGGAATAAAGCATGAGAGAGTCCTACCTCTGAAACCTGTTATAACCCTTTTGCCCCTTATCGCTTGCTGCCCAAGAGATGCTGACATTTGTGTCAAGTTTAGGATTGATCCTCTAGCTTTTGTCCTAGCCATTACGTACGGGTCGCTGTCCGGGTTAAGGTACCTCTTCACTATTTCCTCATGTTTCCCACGGGTTTTCTGTAAAACATCCATTATGAGGCGCTCAAGCGTCTCTCTTTTGGTCATACCCGGTATTGCTTCGAGTTTTCCCTTTTTGGCCTTTTCTATCAGTTCCATTACATCTTGCTTTCCTTTTTCAATTACTTCTTCAACTTCCCTTAAGGCTTCAGGGGGTAGTTCAACATCACTTAAGGACATAGTTGTTCCTCTAAGCCTTATGTAGCCGGATAGCGCCTTAAAGTATCTACTTATGAAATCCGCCGCTGCTTCTTCTCCCTTATCCCTGATAATCGTGTCTAGCAGGGAGGTTTTTGCTTTAACAAGAACCCCTATAGTATTTGTGTCTAATGCTCCCTTAAGTAACTCCCCATCTTTAATTATAACATAAGCGTCGTAGGGGCATTTCTCTTCGAGGCATTTCTCACATCCTCTGCATGCAGAGGCTTTGCCCCTAAACCCTATCCCTTTCGGAAGGAACATAGAGAATATTTTCTTGCCGCTCCACAGCCCATCCTCGTCTGGTTCGGGTAGTTTATATATTCCTCCCCAGACTAGTATTCTGGACGCGTCTTTCTTTGTAAGCTTAGTCTTCTCAGAGGTCATTAGGTAAGCAGCCGTTATATAGTCTTCGCTTCCTCCTATTATTGCTCCCCCTATCCTTGGAGAAACAAGGTTCTTTTCGACAGCTAGAAGTTCTTCGCCCTCTATTCTTGCTTGGAGACTTTGAGGAGCATGTACGTTCATCTCATCGCCGTCAAAGTCGGCATTGTAAGGGGTGCATACGGCCGGGTTTAATCTAAACGTCCCATACGGTAAGACCTTTACCCTGTGCTTTAGTATTGAGAGTCTATGAAGGCTTGGGTGCCTATTGAAAATAACAGAATCCCCATCTTGTAGATGCCTCTCTACCACATAGTTATAGTCCAGCTCGTCAGCGATAGCCTGTCTGTCAGCTAGGAGTGTCAGCTTAACTTTCTCCCCATTAGGCCTTATAACATAGTTTGCGCCGGGATACTCAGGTCCATTCTTCACTCTCTCCTTAAGTTCTTCAATGTTGTACTCATTAACGTGCTCAGGCAATGTGAGGACTTTAGCTATTTCTACAGGTACTCCAACCTCGCCTATATCAATCATGGGGTCAGGAGTTATAACTGTCCGGCTAGAGAAATCTACACGCTTCCCGATTAGGTTATTTCTGAACCTCCCATCTTTACCTGACCATCTGTCGAAAATAGCCTTAATAGGCC
Organism: Thermoproteota archaeon; assembly: GCA_027491935.1. Classification (GTDB taxonomy): domain Archaea; phylum Korarchaeota; class Korarchaeia; order Korarchaeales; family JAOZGB01; genus JAOZGB01. Next base: position 34,924 of record JAOZGB010000008.1, read on the forward strand.
TCTTCCCATGTTGGGTGGCCGGGGGTAATCCCGATATGGTGTTGTCATATAATGTGGCAACGTGATACTGAAGGAGATCCCACGTTTCCTCAACCAGCACGCTCGGTGATCCTGACCCTAATAAACTTTCGAGCTTTCGGTTCACTCTAACAATGTCAGCTAGCTTATGAGTTAAGTCGTCTTCGGACTTTTCCCCAGTCTCAAGTGTTACGGATGGCCTAATGCTTAAGGGTGGAACGAGGATAACTGTTAAGACAGCATTCTCCGGACGAGATCTGGACGGGTGGAAGCCTAAGAGGAGCACGTCATCATCAGGGATTCCTTCAAGCCGCTCTCTGATCTCCTGGGGCCATATTCTCCTCTTGTTCGGGTGTTCGATGTAAAACCTGTAGACGTATTCTACCTTCACCTTTACAGCTTTCTTACCGCAGTGGGGGCATTTTTGAACCTTTGATGCCTTTGCTATCACTTCTCTTACGATTTTCTGGCTTATTTCTCCATGGATTTTAATATGCTGGTTCATTTTCTCCATATACCCCTTTAATACGTCATCAGGGAGGAGTATTCTATTGCAATTAGCACACGTGGAATTTAGGATATCCCTTATTTCTCGGATGAATCCTATGTGGAGTACTGGCCTCACTAGTTCTATTCTTCCGAAGTGCCCCGGGCATTGGTCTATCCTGTTGCCGCATGTTTTGCACACTTGGGTCGGATCGATTACGCCGAGTCTAGGGTCTAGAACCCCCCCCTCTATGGGGCTTCCCTCTTCATCATATGTGTCAGGGCTGGTAATCTCTATGGCTCCTATTTTCCTTATTTGCTTTGGTGATAGTAAACCGAAGGTTAGGGCTTTAATTCTATAGGATGGATCATAGTTCAAAGCCTCTCCACCTCCAGTCTAACATCTATACCTGCAGAAATCATTTCTTGGATGAGAAGTTTCATGGCGTAAGCAGTAACAACGGGGACAACCTTTGGACTTTTACATTCTTCGCATACGTATACACGTTTTCTCCTATCGTAGTATGCTATTCGCCCGCAATTTGTGCATACGAATATGACAGTTTTGTCAGAGTTGTCTAGAAGCCTATCTTGGATTAGTGCCGAGGCCCCATAAGCTATGAAAACTTCCTCTTCCATTTCCCCTATTCTTAGCCCTCCTCCCTTCGCCCTTCCCTCTACAGGCTGTCTTGTCAGTATTTGGACCTGTCCCCTTGCTCTGGCGTGTATTTTGTTTCTTACCATGTGTTTCAACTTCTGGTAGAAGCATACACCAATAAATATGTCTTGGGCAAGCATTTCTCCGGTCATACCATCGTACATAACTTCTCTTCCATCATACCTGAAGCCAAGCTTAACGAGGGCTTTCTTCAAGTCTTCAACTGGTTCAGATATGAATGGGGTGCCATCGACTATTCTACCTTCAAGACACCCGACTTTGCCGGCCAGAAGTTCGATGAGCTGGCCCACAGTCATTCTTGATGGTATGGCATGCGGATTTAAAACAAGGTCTGGAACGATGCCCTCATATGTAAATGGCATGTCATCATGCCTGTAGATCATACCAACCACTCCCTTTTGTCCATGTCTCGTTGCGAACTTGTCTCCTAGTTCTGGTATCCTATTGTCTCTCACCACTACCCTAGCTATCCTATCTCCCTCTCCCGTATTTGCTATCATTGATGTGGTTATAATACCCTTTTCTCCGTATCTTATTCCTATCGATGTGTCTTTTCTGGCTATCCATCCTGCTTCCCTAAATCCTAGATATTCTCCTATAAACCTTGGGGGGCTTGTCCTACCTATTATAACATCTCCTCCTTTGACCTCTTGTTCTGGTTCTGCTATTCCGTCAGGCCCTAAATTCCTGTAAGCTTCCTTAGTTCTTCTGCCGCTTATCTCCTCCTCGGATGGGATCTCGAATCTGTCTTCTTGTCCTCCGAAATACCTTCTTTCTACAGCTTCGTATGTTCTGAAGAACACACTCCTTGCAGCCCCTCTATCCACGGCCCCCTTGTTGAGAACTACCGCATCTTTAGTATTATAGTTGTCCATGCATAGTACTGCAACGACAAGGTTCTGGCCGGACGGCCTATTGTCATACCCTAAGAGTTTTGCTACTCTCGTGGCGACTATCGGCCTCTGAGGATGGTAGAGTATGTGTGCTCTGCTATCCATCCGTTGATGCCAGTTTACAGCATACATTCCAAGCCCCTGCCTGGTAATATTTGCCGCTATTACGTCCCTGGCGCTCTGGTTATGTTCAGCATATGGGAGCATTCCTGCTGCTACTCCGAACATCATGTATGGTGCAAAGTCTAAGTGGGTGTGCTTAGCGGTTATTTCCTTAAGGTTTGTTGCTACTACAGCTTCCTCCTCTTCGAGTGCATCTAAGAATTCTATGATTCCCCTCTTGACAAGCCCGCTGAATGTTATTCTCCCATTCTTTACATCGTCTAAGAGTTCTATTGCATCTTTTATTCTGTTAACTGGAATGAGGATTCTCCTTATCCTACCAGCATCAGCATTTATAACTACTTCTCCCTTCTCCCTATCGTATATACTGTTTATCTCATGAGATATCTCTCTCCTTACCTGGTTGAACCTTTTTATGAACTCTTCTGGTTCTTCAACCAATCCTATTAGCAATCCATCAACATAAACTGGTGTTAATTTACCTACCATCTCGGGGGTGGCTCTCTCTATCGGTATGACTCCTAGCTGGATACATCTTGTTATAATCGGCTCCTTTTCAACTCCTACCGTAGCATCTATAAAGCTAGCGAGGCCCTTGACGAGTCCACAGCTTGTCCCTTCCGGAGTTTCAAGGGGGCATAGCCTTCCCCATGTTGTTGGATGAAGTGCTCTGGCCTTAAAATGGGGGTGTGTCCTCGTGAGGGGTGAGATAACTCTTCTGAGGTGTGAGATGGTGGCTAGATAGTTTGTTCTATCCAAGATCTGGCTTACACCTGTAGCTCCGCCAACCCAACTACCAGTGGCTAGTGCACTGTGGAATCTGTCCGTTATGGTTTGAGGTTGAGCAAAATGTCTGATGTCAATATCACCTAGCCCCTTACTTATCTTCTTGGAGATTTGGAACTGAAGTTGCCATGCAAATATGACAAAAGCATATCTGAATAGTGTCTGGAGCAGGTCGCCTACAAACTGGATTCTCTTGTTCTTATAGTGGTCTTTGTCGTCGGGAGGTATTTCTTTGAGCTTAACCCTGATAAGCCTCTCAACCATCTTGGCAATGTAGTAGGCTTTTTTAAGGTTGTCAGCCCTCCTTGTCCCTATGTGCGGGAGAAGCTGTCTTTCAATCCTATTTTGGGTAAACATTATTCTTTCTTCCCTTGGAGATCCTGGGGATAGCCTCCTCCCGATAAAGTCCAGAGCATCTTCTACTGTAAAGCCTCCCTTCTTCTTCGGCATAGCATCTAAGCATACGAGAAACTCCTCTATGACCTTTTTGTCGTTGCTAATGGCATAAGTGACGTCTCTGTCGGTTTCAAGCCCTAGAGCTCTTAGCAAAATCGTTACTGGAATATTTACACCGGCAAATTGGGCTATTATCTCACCATTCCTCTTATATTGCAGGGTTAGAACAGCCCTATATCCTGCTCTAACAGAATACACTTTAGCTACCAAGGGTGAGGTGGTTCCTCTGCTGACGATGACTCTGTTGCTAGCTATATCCTCCCTTGAAACCACGACCCGTTCAGAGCCGTTGATGATAAAGTATCCTCCAGGGTCTAACGGATCCTCCTTAGCCTTAATGAGATCTTCCCTGTTTAATCCATGGAGTACACAGATCTTCGATTTTACCATTACAGGTAATGACCCGATAAAGACCTCTTGCCTCTTTATCTCCACGTTTCCGTCGTATAAAAATGCTTCAAGATACATTGGTGCTTCATAGGTTAATTTTCTCTGCCTACATTCCATCGGGGTTACCGTTCTCCTGGATCCATCTGCTTCTACTATTGATGGTGGTAGAATCTTTAACTTACCGAATTCGATTCTGAGATTCTGGCCTAGTTCTACAACTCTGTTGTTGTCTATTACTTCCTGTAACCCTTTATCTACAAACTGGTTGTATGATTCTATTTGTACATCAACGAAGCTTTTCTCTTTGAAATAGCTTTCTACTATGGGGTAGAAATCTACATCTAACCTTATAGGCATCAAACAGCTATCCCTCCACCACAACCCTGTAGTAGACCCCACCGCCAAATCGCTTTATCATTATAATATCGCCGGGTTTAGCCTTCAAATGTTTTATTGCTGGGTCGGATGCTTTGATCTTGGGAAACTTGTAGATAGACCCATACATTTCAAGAACCCGGCGTTTCTCATTTTCATCAAGTTTAAAGTGAGGTGGTACAAGTCTATGTTTCAAACCAACCATTACTATTACTTTTCGTCCACGGTCAATTAAAAATTTATATCCAGTCAATATAGTAATAAAGGGCGAGTGGCCTAGCTGGATAGGGCGTCGGCCTTCGGAGCCGAAGATCCGGGGTTCGAATCCCCGCTCGCCCGCTACTAAATGGTGATAGAATGATAGAAATTAGGTGGCATGGTCGGGGAGGTCAAGGAATCGTGGTTGCATCCGAGTTGCTCGCTACCGCGGCATTTATGGAGGGGAAATGGTCCCAGGCTTTCCCTCATTTCGGCGCAGAGAGGAGGGGGGCCCCTGTTAAGGCTTTTACTAGGATATCGGAAGAGCCTATTAGACTTAGAAGCCAGATATACAGCCCAGATATTATAGTCATAGTTGACCCTTCAGCATTATCTATAGATACTGTAAGGGGCTTAAAGAGGGGAGGCTTAATAATTGCAAATTCTTCTTCTCCGCATAAGCTTAAGGATTGGCGGCTAGCATATGTAGACGCGACCGGAATAGCGTCTGAACTCGGTTTAAAACTAGCAGGCCTTCCTATCCCTAATACTGCGATGCTTGGCGCTATTTCAAAGGCTTCCGGAATAGTAGATATTAAGACGATTGTTAGAGTTATCCGTAGTAGATGGCATGGTGAAGCAGGGGAGAAAAATGTGAAAGCAGCATTAAACGCATACGATAGATTGAGGTTTTCAGACCTATGATAAGTACTTATCTACAATTTTGGAATAAGCATCAACCTCTTCCTCCATCTCATAAATCTCAACCGTATCGTTAAGTCCACAGTCTCCGCATTTAACTACCGCTATCCCCCTGTTTCTATCTATTTTAATGCTTAAAGTATCCATCTGACATAGTGGGCATCTGAAAAATGCTGAAGGCTTTAATCTAGGCTTTCTCCTAATAACCCGTCTTTTCTTTCTTCTTCCCATCCTCTTGAGAAAAGGGTAACCCTAAAATTAAATAATTCTTTCTATTTCAGTTAGGGCATGGATATAGAGAAATATTGGGATTTGATAGATTCTGAGGTTCAAAAGCTTTATTCTGTAGCTTCTAAAGCAAGACTTAAGGGTTTAGATCCATCGTTACGGCCGGAAGTTAAAGTAGCAAATACTCTGGCTGAGAGAATCGGCGCCATGTTCCCCCAGCTTAAGATAGAAGATTACGTCCAAGAGCTAGTTGAGAAAGGGGTGGAAAAGCATCGGATGGCCCTATTACTATCAGATAAGATATTAGAGTTAGTTCAGGATAAAATCAAGGCGGCTGAGTTAGCAGTAAGGGTTGGACTTGCTGTAACGACTGACTGCGTAGTCTCAGCTCCGATAGAGGGAATAGGCGGGGTTAAAGTCAAAGTAAATCAGTATGGGGGTAAGTACTTAGCAGTATACTATTGCGGTCCTATAAGGACTGCAGGGGCAACTGAGAGTGCATTTTCCATTGTTATAGCTGACTACGTCAGACGGAAGCTTGGGTTAGACCTTTTTAAGCCGACACAGAGTCACGTTAGAAGATACGCAGAGGAAATAAACCTATATAGGATGATAAGAACAACCCAGTATCATGCTAGGAATGAGGAGATATTTTATTATGCAAGCAAGCTTCCAGTAGAAATAACCGGACCACCTACTGAGAAAGTTGAGGTCTCATCTTTCAGGGATGTTCCGGGGGTTGAGACGAACAGGGTTAGAGGGGGTGCCGTCCTAGTATTGAACGACTGTTTAATACAGAAAGCTAAGAAACTCCATAAGCTAGTCGTTGAGCTTGGATTAGACGGGTGGGGCTGGCTTAATCCCTCTGTTGACGAGAAGTCTGCGCAGGGCGACATAATTGAGGGTGAAGGGGCTCCGATAGTGTACCCGTCATCCAAATATCTTAGGGATGCTGTTGGAGGTAGACCAATATTATCTCATCCATCCGTGAGGGGCGGGTTTAGACTTAGATATGGTCATGCTAGAAATACCGGCTTAGGGGCCGTTGGTGTTCACCCTGCATTTATGGTTCTTGTTGAGAATACTCTAGCTCTAGGGGTTCAGGTGAGGACTGAAAGGCCTGGAAAGAGTGCTGTAGTAATGCCTGTTGAAAGGATAGAAGGGCCTGTTGTTCTACTTAAAGATGGGACCGTACTACGTGTTGACACCGTAGAGAAGGCGGAAAAGATTAAACACTTGGTTAAGAAGATACTGTTTAACGGAGATATACTAATAGGGTATGGGGAATTCCTTGAAAATAACCATGTACTCCTGCCATCCGGGATGACAGAAGAGTGGTGGGCTCTTAAACTTAAGGATTCCCTGGGGAAAGATGTTTCTCTCATAAGCATTCCAAGTGAGAGGCTGAAACTTTTTGTAGAATACCCCTTCATATATAAACCGACAGCAGAAGAAGCCGTAGAGCTAAGCATGAAGCTAGGAATACCTCTACATCCACGCTATACCTACCATTGGCACGATATATCAGTGGAAGAACTTTGCTCGCTAATTGATATTCTTTCTAGAGCGGAAGTGGGGAGTGACGGTTCAACTGTTAAGAGTATTCTTGCCAGTCTTAAATGTAAGAAAATACTGGAGAAGCTATGTGTACCTCATAGAATTGCTGATGGGAGAGTACTCATAGAAGGAGATGAAGCTTTCATACTGAGCACGGTACTTTCTCTATTCAAGAGAACCCCCAAAACTACGAGTGGTTATGATACTCTTTCAGCAGTTAATGAGATATCTCCAGTTAGAATCGAGCCTAAAGCACCTGTATACATAGGTTTAAGGATGGGAAGGCCTGAAAAGGCTAAGATGAGAAAGCTTAAGGGGAAAGTCAATACACTATTCCCAATAGGTGTTCAAAAGGGTAGAAGCAGGTCGTTTAAGTCAGCTATACAATCTGGTAGGATAGTTGTTGAAATATCACAAAGGAAGTGTCCATCTTGCGGGTTAGAAACTCCCTTTTACTCGTGCCCCCGATGTAACGTGAGAACAGAGCCTATAAAATATTGTTCTAGATGTGGCCGTAGATTGAGAGGTGATATCTGCCCTAGCGATGGAGGGAAGGCGGTCAGTTACCGGAAGGTAGCCCTTGATATCAAAAGCATGGTGCAAACCGCGTCTGAAAATGTTAAGGTTGAGGTAGAGTATGAACAGGTTAAAGGTGTAATCGGCCTAACAAGTAAAAATAAAACTCCAGAAAGACTTGAGAAGGGTATACTGAGGGCTTTACATGGATTGTGCGTGTTTAAGGATGGGACGATAAGGTTTGACGCTATTAACACACCTTTAACCCATTTTAAACCGGCGGAGATAGGAGTGGCGATTGAAGATCTACAGAGCCTTGGATATACTCGTGACTATGAAGGCCGTAAGCTAAAAAGCGAAGATCAGCTTGTAGAACTGATGCCTCAGGATATCATAATCCCACTATCAGCCGCCGAACACTTAGTTAAAGTCTCAAAATTCGTCGATGACCTTCTACAGAAACTGTACGGTCTCGAGCCCTATTATAATATTAGTGGCCCCCATGACCTCCTTGGGCAAATTTGTTTTACGATATCCCCCCATACCTTTATGGCTATAGCATGTCGAATAATCGGGTTTACTAAGGGGTCGGTAGTCATGGCCCACCCGATCCTTCACGCTGCTAAGAGAAGAAACTGCGATGGGGACGAGGACTCAATAACTCTTGGACTGGACGTGCTGTTAAACTTTTCAAAATCGTATCTCCCGGAGGATATCGGGGGACATGAAGATGCCCCTATCCTAATCTGTACAAGAGTTGACCCGGCCGAAGTTGACGATGAAGTCTACAATATCGAAAACGTCAAAAACTTTCCCCTCCAATTCTATAGTAACACATATAATTACCCCCACCCCAAAGAGTTAAGGAATATTATTAGAATAGTTGAAGACTCAATTGAAGCGGGAGAAAAGTTCATTCCGATAATGTTTACAGTCCCGGTTGAAAATATACATGCAGGTCCCCTCATATCTCGGTACAAGATTGAGAATAAAATGAAGCAGAAACTCATATCTCACATACGTATATGCCGTAAAATAAGATCAGTCGACTTTAAAGATGCCGTTGAGAGAGTTATAGCACTGCACTTCCTAAGAGATATAAAAGGCAACATGAAAAAATTCTTTATACAAGGATTTAGATGCCCTAAATGTAATAGATCCTTTAGGAGGCCGACTCTTACAGGTCTATGTCCAAGCTGCGGTGTTCCCCTAATTCTAACCGTCTCCAAAGGTAACATATCTAAGTATCTTGATGTGAGTGAGAAGATAACTTCCAAGTTCAAGCTTCCCCCATACGTCTCTCAAAGAATCGAAATCATTAGGAGAGAGCTGGAGCGGCTTTTCGAGGAGTACAAAGTAACTCAAGAATACCGGAAAACATCCCTGGAGGAATATGTTTAAGCTAGCGGTTCGCCAAGCTTCTCTAGAGGACTACCGCTGAGGAAGAGCCTGACTTTGTCGGCAAGCTGGCTTCTCGGCACTCTCACCTGATTCATGCCATCCCTGTCTCTCAATGTTACTGTATTATCTTCAAGGGTTTCATAATCAACAGTAACACATACCGGCGTGCCTATTTCATCTAATCTCCTGTACCTCCTACCAATAGTTCCTCTATCATCGTATTCCACATAGAATTCTAACTTTAACTCTTCTGCTATTTCCCGTGCAACCCTGTCTAAACCATCCCTCTTAACTAAAGGTAGGACACCTACATCGACCGGTGCCAAATGCCTTGGTAGTCTTAAATATCTTCGCTCACCGTCATCTGTGTATGATATGAGCAGTAAATTAAGTATAGTTCTATCTATACCTATGGAAGGCTCGTACATGTGGGGGATGATCTTTTTACCGTCGACGTCTACTGTTAAATCTTCTCCGGAAAGTTTCATATGGCCTTTAATATCGTAGTCCGTTCTGTACGCATTGTTTGCAACCTCAATCCAGCCGAGGTCCTGGGTGTAGCATTCTAAATCCCAGTGGGCAGCTGCGTAGTGGGCCCTTTCTCTATCTGATAGTTCCTTGTATCTGAGCCTCTCCAAAGGTATACATAGTGCTTCATTGAAAAATTTTTGGACAACAGCAAGCCAGTAGGTTATGAGTGTATTTATCGTGTACCCTTCCCTAAGTGCTTCACCCACCTCCATCTCGGTTATTTTCCCGGAGTCCCTGTCCTCAAGCTTTAGAAACCTTAACTTGTAGTGTCTGATGCTCTCTACTTCCTTTTGGAATCCAGGATTCTCAGGGTCAAAAAATATGTGCAGCTCCATCATGTGAAACTCTCTTAGCCTAACCAACCCTAGTCTTGGCGATATCTCATTTCTAAACGCTGACCCCTGCTGATAGAGTATAACTGGAAGCTTGGATCTCATAGATCTTATCACATGTTTCAACTCAACTACGCTGCCTTGAGTAGTTTCAGGTCTTAAGACCGCTATTTCCCCTCCTTTAGCCCCCACCCTGGTTGTAAACATTAGATTGAACCTTGCCACCTCAGTGAAATTTCTGCTCCCACATCGGGGGCATTTAATGTTTAACTCTCTAATAAGACGGTCTGCCTCAGCATCTGTGATGTTTTCAAGGCTTGTCCTGTCTACGTGTTCGGCAAGCAGCATTTCAACGCGGAATCTACTGTGGCATTTTTTACACTCTACAAACCTGTCGCTAAAATGTTTTGTGTGCCCTGAGGCTTCGAATACTCTTACCGACATCATGTTTGGAGTTATAAGCTCGTATGCCCCATGGTTAACTGCAATTCTCCTCCAGAGATTCGTGATTTTCTCTATAAGTCTAGCTCCTAAAGGACCATAGCTCCAGAGCCCGGCCGGGTAGTTCGAGTAAACGTCGGAGCAGCTAGGCCAGAAGAAGCCTCTCCTGGAAGCTATCTCCATAACCCGTTCGAACACTGACAAAGAAATCCCTCTCGCATCATATAAGTCTAATTATCACTTCGGCGGCAACAACGCCTATCGTAGCAGCAACTACTATCCAAGGTTTTATCTTTATACCGCCAGACTCTTCTGTTTGGAAGCTTAGTAGCCCTGCTGTCCCCATAGGCATTAACGTCCTCCTCTTCCGCTTAGACATTCTTATAACCATGAATACTACTAAAGGTTTAGAATTAAAAATTTGAGGTCTTAAACTATATGTAGCTATGGACGTTAGACTCCGCTACATGGATGGAATTGAACTTGAATTTCAAGATTTCAGAGTAATATTCGACCCTTTGAAACTAAAAAAAGGTGTAGACCTATTTCTCATATCCCATGCACACTCAGACCACTACTCAATCCCCAAATCCTCCTACACCTCCTTTGAAGTTTACAGCTCGCCTGAAACTAAGGATATAATAGCCGCTAGGCATGGTGCGGCCGGGTGGATAAGAGAGATCCGTATGGGAAAACCAATACTTTTTAAAGATAGATATCAGGTTTCGGCCTATCCCTCCGGTCATATGTTAGGCTCTAGGGGCTTTATAATCGACAATGGAGATCTTAGGATTGCATATACGGGTGACCTCAATAACAGGCCAAGCCTATCTACATTGTATGATGCAGCAGTTCCGGAAGATGTCGACATCCTGATAATTGAAGCTACCTATGGACATCCTAACTTTAGATTCGGCAATTCTCAGCAAATATGGATGGAAATGATCAGATGGGCAGCCTCAACTGTTGAGAATGGTATTCTTGCATGTATCAAGGGATATACAGCAGGCAAGTCTCAAGAGGTCGAGGCTATTTTTGGTCTCCTCACAAATATCCCTATCTACCCTCATCCTACAGTCTACCGTGTAAACAGGGTATACGAGAAGTATGGGGTCAGCTATGTAATGAAGAATCTTGTGTCCAATGCTCAGGAAGCTAAATTATTAGTTTCCCCTGTTCAACTTAAAAGATGGGCTGGAAGAAAAGTCTTAACAGCTTCCGCCACAGGAAGGATACTAATTGATGAAGGAGGGTTCGGATTTCCACTTAGCTCTCACGCTGATTATCCCTCACTCCTCAGGTACATAGTTAGCTGCCGACCTAAACGTGTTTACACAGTTTTTGGATACTCTGAATCCTTAGCATATGCTGTGAATAAGAAACTAAAAATCCCTGCTAACCAGTTAACAGAACATTTCTCAGAGATAAGTTTATGACGGGGCTATGGATGGACGCTCTAGGACAGTGTCAAGCACCATACTCGTACTTGTGGAAACAACATGTGGTATCGATGATACCTGTGCAATCAAATCCTTAGCTTCATTTCTATCCCTTACCACAGCCTTAACCACTACATCGTAGTCCCCTGTTATCTCATGGATTTCCAAAATGGAGTCAGCAGCGACCTTTTTGATCTGCCTAGCAACTATGGAATGTTTGCCAGCAGAGCATTTAACAAATATCAGTAATTTAAGCTTCTTTCCAAGCTTTTCATGATTTAAAATCGCGGTGTACCCGAGAATTATTTTTTCCTCCTCTAAGCTACGGACCTTCTTTAGCACGCCTGCAGGAGACATACCGACTTTCCTCGCAAGCTCTGTGTACGTTATTCTGCCGTCTTTTACAAGTTCTGCGAGAATGTCGTAGTCCTTCTGCTTTAGAGTTTTTGACCGCTTCATCATATGACACCTGTTTCTTTTAACTACTAAAAAGCCTATCTTAGTTAAAAAACTTAATCATTCTGATCGGTCAAAACAGAGCATTATTTAAATGTAGCGGGCCCGGCGGGATTTGAACCCACGACCCCCGGGTTTCTTAACCCGGTTTAAAAGCTTCACCGAGACTCCGGTGCTCTACCATACTGAGCTACGGGCCCATATCTAATATGTTTGTTATAGGTTTTAACAGTTACGCTTCCACATAAGGAAACGCCCGGGTCGGGATTTGAACCCGAGTCAGAGGCTCGACAGGCCCCTATGCTAGCCTGGCTACACCACCCGGGCATTAATCTAATTTCCCTCCCCCTAATATAAATCTATCGAATGCCGAACGTAAACTTAATATCCCAGTTCTAACAATCATTTTATTGTCCCGGCGTAGCTCAGTGGTAGTATAGACCGCTAGAGAGCAGCTGGCTGTAGTTAGCGCTGGCGTGCGCTAACCTGCCAGCGGCTGCTCGCAGAAACCAGCGGGTCGCCGGTTCGAATCAAAGCGAGAATCCGGCCGCCGGGACTCACCTCCAAATCGCTATCGATAGGGCTAAGCATAGGCTAACTTTTGTCAGCCCTTCTTGTAGAGTTTTACTGTTGAACGTTCGCTTTGCCCTCTTTCAACCAGAATAACCGTGTCCGCGTCAGGTGGAATTCTCCACCTTAACGGCGTAATAATTATGTACTGAGCCTCCTTTGATGCCTCCTTTAAAAGTTTAGACACGAGTTCAAGGTTTATTGGATCTAAATGCACCTCAAACTCATCTAAAATTCTAAAGGGCATTTCTGTAAGTTTGTGTAGCGCAACTATGAATGCTATCGTAATTATCGTTCTCTCGCCACCAGAGTGAGCCAAATTGCTAACCGGTAGAGGGGACACACCCTTTAGGCCGGCGTAGATCTCAATACCTGCGTTCTGGACGTTGTCGATGTTTATTATCTTAACATAGCCTTCTCCCTCTACAACTCTAAGTATATTATTGAACGCGGTATTTATCATTGTAGCGATCCTCGTGATTTCAGCTCTCCACTTTTTGGATGCCTCATTGTATTCTGACATGCAACCTTCAAGCTCCTCCATCATTTCCTTCTTTTTGGATTCAAGAGTATTATATACCTCTCTTAACCGCTGAACCTCTTCCTTGGCGTATTCTCCTACTTTCTCATATGCTTTTAGCTCAGCTTCGACCTCTATAATTCTCCTATCAATATAATCAAGGTCTGGAACTTCTTCAGGTGGCTCTAGCCCTTTCAGTTCGTCTTCAGCGCTCTTCAGGCTATTCTGTAAGTCTATAATCCTTCCCTTTAATGCTTTCACGTCTCCAAGGAGAGTGGATAGTTTATTAGTAAGCCGCTTGAGTGAGACTTCTGCCCTTCTAAGTAGCAGTTTGTGGCGTTCAATTTCAAACTGGGTTGACTTGAGGCTTTCAAAAACTGAATGATGTCTAAAGTAGAGATTTTTCAGTGTTTTCACCGTGTCTATAGCTGTCATTAATAGTTTCACGGTTTCCCTGTTAACTGTCTCCCTGTTTGCTTCTATCTCCCCTATTATACGGTCAAGTTCCGCCTCAACAGTGTGAATTTTGCCTTCAAGTTCCTTTTGAGTACCTATTAAATTAGCCTCACTAACCTCAAGCTCAGCAATTTTGGACTCTAAACCTTTAATCAGAGCCTTTCTCTCAGAAATTTTAGATTTAAGATTTTCAACTTCAGCTTCACCCTCCTTCAGCTTCTCCATCTCACTTAATAGACTTTGCCTTCTATAATTCACAACAGCAAATTTTCTAAGGTTTGCCAGCTCTAATAACTCGAGTTGGAGCTTCATTTTTCTCTCATACCTTTCTTCCTCCTCTATTTTCTCATTTAACTTATTTTCAAGCTCCAATAGGCTATTATTAAGCTCTGACAATTTCTCCGTAATAGCTACCATTTTTTCCCTCAGCCTTATAACTGATTCGTGAAACTCCTGAATCCCAAGGATAGATTCAAGGTACTTTAACCGTTCTCTAGGCTTTAATTCTATCCATCTAGTAGCCTTCCCCTGGGTTACTATGGCAAGCGGGTTGTCAGCGTCTATTTTAGCTCTATCTAGGAGTTCACGTAGATCCCTGAATCTTATCCATCGTCCATTAAGATAGTTTTCTGTAGCTCTCCCTCTCTGCAAAATTCTGGTTATAGTAACGTGATCGCTGTTCACACCAAACCTTCCATCACTATTATCTAAAACTACTGAAATTTCAGCCTCTTTCTCCCCCCACCTAATAAAGTCTGAGAGACGCTTAAGCCGCTCTCTTCCAAGAGATCCAAGGCATAACTGGATAGCTGAGACTATAGAAGATTTCCCCGCACCGTTAGGTCCTGTAATCACGTTTAAGCCTTCAGTAAACGGTACTATCGTTTCTTCTTTGAATGTCATAAAGTTTCTTAGTCTAACCTCTCTAATCATTACATTATAGCAGCTAGCAACCCTCACATATAAAACATCCTAATGACTTATTAGTAATATGGATTCAGAAATTAGAAAAAGGAGCATCGGTAGGAGAGAGTCTAAAAGGCTTCGTGAAGAGCTAACAGGGAAATTTCCATTCTTAGCCCATATTCTCCCGGAGAAATGCTTATTTGAACTTGGAACAGCCGAGATATCCGGTAAGAAGGTCGAGATAATATACTATCTCGGTGTCCCTCTAGTGGTAAAATTAGAAGATAGGGATTTTGTTACCGTGGAAGCTATTGAGAACTTTAACCTGCAGATTCCAAGGGTAACTGTAGATCTTGGTGCAGTACCCTATATAGCAAGGGGAGCCGACGTAATGGCTCCTGGTATTGTTAAGATAGACGCCGAAGCTGAAGAAGGAAGTCTCGTTGTAGTGGACGATGAAAAGCATCATTCAATCATAGCGGTAGGGAAGCTACTATTATCCCCCTCTAAGGTTGAGAATGGCAGGCGTGGAAAAGCTGTAAAGGTATATCACCATGTAGGCGATAAGGTGTGGAGGCTTCTAAAAGAATCTCGTAAAAACTTATAATTTATGTTGTTTCAGCCATACTAGACATATGTCAGCGTTCAAGGCGATCCGATACCTTATGAGCCCTTCCTCAATAGCTGTCGTGGGAGCCTCCAGGACCCCGGGAAAAATAGGTCATGAAATCCTTAAAAACATCATAGAATACGGATTTAAAGGTCAGGTTTATCCTGTAAACCCTCGGGCTACAGAGGTACTTGGGCTAAAATGTTACCCCAGCGTATCGTCTATAGGGAAACCGGTGGATCTTGCAATAATAGTTATACCCGCCCAGGCTGTACTTCCGGTTATAAGAGATTGCGTTAAGTCAAAGGTTAAGGTTGCAGCGGTCATTACGAGCGGATTTGGAGAAGTTGGGAATAAGCAGCTTGAAGCTGAGGTTGTTAAAACAGCCAGGGAAGGCGGGATGAGGATATTAGGCCCCAACATATTCGGAGTCTATTGTGCTGCGTCAGACCTTAACGCGACGTTCGGCCCTAAAGATGTTCTTAAGGGTTCTATCGCCTTCATAACCCAGTCCGGAGCTCTTGGTATAGCTCTAATGGGTTGGACCATCACCGAAAAGATAGGGCTATCAGCTATTGTAAGTATAGGCAACAAGGCGGATTTAGATGATGCAGACTTTATAGAATATTTCAACTGGGATAATTCAACGAGGGTCATCCTAATATACATAGAAGGAGTCAGGGATGGGAGAAGATTTATGGAAGCTGCTCTGGAAACGTCTATTAATAAGCCTATAATAGCGTTGAAATCCGGGGTAAGTAAAAGAGGAATGGTTGCGGCCAGTTCGCACACCGGCAGCCTCGCTGGCAGCGCGCAAGTTTATAAAGCGGCTTTCAAACAGTCAGGTGTATTAATAGCTTCAACTGTTTCTCAAGCGTTCGACTGGGCGAGAATGTTTTCCTCCAACTTTAAATTCTACGGGTACAACACTGTAATAATTACAAATGGCGGAGGGGTGGGGGTAATGGCTTCAGACGCGTGTGAAAAATTATCTATACCACTTATAGATCCATCAGAAGAGCTAAAAAACAAACTACGAAGGTTTATGCCCCCATTTGGCAGCGTCAAGAACCCTATAGATCTCACCGGGATGGCATCCGAAGAAGACTACAAGGGGGCCATTAGTACCTGTCTTTCAAGCGAAGAAGTTAATGCCATCATAGTATTATACTGCGAAACAGCAGTTACTAACCCTGTTATGATCGCAAAGACGATAGCTTCATCTATTAAAGCTCAAGATAAGCCCGTCGTAGCGTCGCTGATCGGGGGGTCAAAAACGCAGCTTGCAATAAACGAACTTAACTATCGCGGAGTTCCAGCGTATAACGAGCCTTATAAAGCTGTCGACTCTCTCTCTGCATTCTTTAAATGGAACAAGTGGAGAACTAAATCATACTGAAGCTGGTCACCATGCGCAGAATAGCTGTAATAGACAGGGAGAAATGTAGGCCTGACAAGTGTGGTCTTGAATGCGTGAAATACTGTCCAGTCAACAGATCAGGTGGTAAAGTCGTTTACATAGACGAAGACGATAAAATGAGGATCGTAGAAGAACTATGTACCGGATGTGGTATGTGCGTTAAGAAATGCCCATTCTCAGCTATCAACATAGTTCGCCTTCCAGAGCCTGCAGAGGGGGATGAAATATTCCGATATGAAGAAAACGGTTTTCTTCTATGCAGACTCCCACTTCTGAGACCTGGGAAAGTAGTTGGGCTTCTCGGTCAGAATGGTGTTGGGAAATCAACAGTCTTAAAAATACTTTCTGGAAAGCTTAAGATCAACTTTGGCGACCCTAAGCGGGAACCAAACCCAAAGGATATAATTTCAATGTTTAGAGGCTCCGAACTTCAGCAGTACTTCGAAAAACTATTAAATGGAGAGATAAAAATCTCTATAAAACCAGAGAGAGTAGATCTGATACCTAAAATATTTCCTGGGAAAGTTAGAGACCTTCTTAGAGAATACGATGACTACGGTGCACATAGGGAGGTCGCGAAAACACTTGAGATATACAACATACTGGACAGCGATACAGCTTCAATCAGTGGGGGTGAACTTCAGTCAGTAGCTGTTGCAGTGTCCATACTAAGGAAGGCAGACGTATATCTTTTTGATGAGCCAACAAATTACCTAGATGTATTTCAAAGGATGAAAATAGCCAGAATGATCAGAAACCTTGCAGCTGAAAAGAGCGGATCTGTCCTCGTGGTTGAGCATGACCTAGCAGTATTAGACTATCTAAGCGACTATGTACATGTATTATACGGGGTTCCTGGGGCTTACGGCATAGTTAGCAACCCATATGGTGTCAGAGAAGGGATAAACATATTTCTAAGGGGGTTTCTACCAGATGAAAACGTTAGATTCAGACCTGAACCGATCACATTTAAAAGAAGACCATCAGGCTTAATAGCTGCTGTTGAAAAAGTCAGCGGTTACTCGGAAATGTACCTAAAATATGAGGAGGGATTTGAACTTACCATCGAACAGGGCGAGCTCAGAGCAGGCGAGACGATCGTGTGTGTCGGACCAAACGGTATAGGGAAAACCACCTTTGTCAAGCTGATAGCCGGCATCATAAAACCTGTCTACGGTGAAATATGGCCTGAGAAGCTTAAAGTAGCCTATAAACCACAATACCTCAGGAGGGACTATGAGGGAACGGTTAGATCAGTGCTGTCAAAAGCGTTGAGGAAAAACATGGAGTCAAGCTTTTTCAAATCAGAAATACTCAACAGGCTTAACCTAACAGCTGTAATGGACAGGAAAGTAAACCAACTTAGCGGTGGCGAGCTACAAAGGGTCGCCATAGCATTAACGCTAGGTAGAGATGCTGATATATACCTGATAGACGAGCCAAGCGCATTTCTCGATGTTGAAATGCGCTATGCAGCTGCTAAAGCAATAAAACGGAGGGTTGAAGGTACCAGTAAAGTATGCATCGTAGTAGAACATGATATTCTCCTTGTTGAATCCATTGCTGATAGAATAATTCTCTTCACAGGGGAACCTGGTTTAAGAGGGCATGCATCGCAACCTTTGACTGTTCATAAAGCTTTAAACACTTTCTTAAAACTTTTAGACATCACCTTTAGGAGAGACCCTGAAACCGGGAGAGCAAGGGTTAATAAGCCCGGGAGTAGACTTGACAGACTAGCAAGGGAGACAGGAGAATACTTCTACACACCTACCTCTTCTTAATCCTATAAAGAAGCAGTTTATGAGTGTTTAACCCATCACTTACAATCTCCATCCTTTCAGGCTTCCATGGCCTAATTTCAAACTCGTGAGATACAACTCTAGCCCCATCCCTAAGCTCTGCTTCAAGTTTCGGCCTTAATTTTTCATTTGTAGACGTCAATAGGAAAAGGGTTACCACGTCGGCCTCACTTATATCAATATGGAAAAAGTTTGCATTAACGAATCTAACCATATCCAGCACTCCTGCCTTTCTAGCGTTCTCCCATGATCGTTTAATGAGGTCTTTCCTAACCTCAATCCCTACCGCTCTAGCCTTAAATTCCTTAGCAGCGATTACGACGATTCTTCCATCACCCGAACCTAAGTCGTATAGGACTTCGCCTGGTCTGAGCTCAGCTAACTTTAGCATTTCTCTGACAACGTTTTCATCTGTTGGCACAAATGGAGCGTCATACCAGCCCATACAGGTCATTATAATAATTAGCTTAAGCTATTTATATTATCTTCAGTATACACCTATTGAATGTCTGGACAACCTATTATAGAATCTACCGGTGGGGAAGTCCCTGTAAAAGTGATCTATGAATATTTGAAGAAACTTAAAGGCCTCTACAAGTTTTGGTTTACCGGTGAAGACACTGAATTTTCCGTCATCTTTTATGATGGGAAGCCGATTATTGCAGGTGGGAGAGCAAGGGGGTTAGAGTATTATGGTACATCAGCATTAACATTAGCCGGTAAACTAACATATGAAAGGCTTATTGTACATAAAATAGAAGATAGTAGACACATATTTCCCGAAGGAAGTTTAACACAGCTTATACCTTCTCTAAAAGCTGGTGATCTTAACGTCGACTCGATGGTTAGAGATATTCAAGTGGAGGGAATTGGCATCGTCTTATCATCCGAAAACTGGACTAAAATAGTATGTATCAAAAAAGAAGGTGTAACCTTCGTTGGTGTTAAGCCACCTAAAATTCAAGGGGAAAGGTATTCAAGGCGAATGATAAGTAACGTTGAAGAATTACTCATTACAGCGCGGCCCATTATCAAACGAAGAGTGTTAGGAGTCTTTGAATTT
The DNA here is from genome assembly GCA_027491935.1 of Thermoproteota archaeon. Lineage (GTDB taxonomy): Archaea > Korarchaeota > Korarchaeia > Korarchaeales > JAOZGB01 > JAOZGB01. The sequence goes on from JAOZGB010000008.1 coordinate 54,278, forward strand.
TCGGAATACGTGAGCATATTCCAGGCTTCCAATTTGTTAAACAAGCAAATAATAGCTCAGGAGAAACTAACAGTCTTTCAACCATGAAATTATGAACTTCGAGACAATGAGTTCAACATCATCCGGTTTTAGCCTCGTTGTGTCAATTACAATATGGAATGGTTTCAAGTCGTCACCTAACTTAAACCCGTAAAGCT